>PIVU01000026.1 GCA_003354025.1 Nitrospirota bacterium | reverse complement strand
GTTTAAGTTCATTAAATATTTTTTCGGCAAGGTTCTTCATGTTGATACGGGACTTATTCAGCGGCTGGCGGCTCATCCTGGAAAACTCCAGGATATCATTGATCAATTGCCCCATATAGTCGACATTTTTATGTATTACGCCAAGCTTTCGTTTACCTTCTTTATCCAGATCGTCCGAATATTCCTCCAGGAGCATATTTGAAAAACCGCTTATTGCCCTCAGCGGCGCTTTAAGGTCATGGGATATTGAATAACTGAAAGACTCGAGCTCTTTTAAGGCATTCTGAAGCTGGATGTTTTTTTCTTCCAGCTCCCCGGTCCGCTCTTTGACGAGCTCTTCAAGATTGATGCGGTGCTTTTCCAATTCTGCTTCCGCCAGTTTGCGCTCGGTAATGTCCTTAATAAAGTGAATAGATCCTTTCAGCTCATTATTTTCGAAAAGGGGTGATGCCGTAATCATAAGATGCAGGCTGTACTTAGTATTAAAAATTTCCCGTGTGACTGTTTGTTTTGTTTTAATCATTTCTTTATGAGGACAATCTGGGAATGGGGCATCAAGGCTGTGAACGACTTCGTAACAATGCTTCCCGACCAGTTTATCCGGTGTTGTTTCAAGGAAATCAGCAAGGGCTTTGTTTGCTTTTACGATTTTATAATTCATGTCCAGCACGGAAACAAGGTCGGTAATTGAGTCAAAAGTAAGTCTCCACTCCTGCTCGGCGTTTCTTATCAGCTCCTCTGCTTTTAAACGTGACAGATCACCCTGCCTGATGCGATTTACTCCCAAGACTATTCCCCCGATTCCTATGAGCCATAACAGCATATGGGCCGTTGAGAGAGTAATAGCATTACTGTGTGATAATGCCCATAGTTCCTTCATCGGGACTGAAACGCTGATACCGCCTCTGATGTCTCCTTCTTTGTACCCCTGACTTTCATGGCACTTCAAACAGCCCTTTTCCGTAATAAGGGGTTTCATTAACCGCATATAGTCCTTGCCCCCGATTATTTCAATAGAGCTCACTTCTGTTTTTCCCTGTTCAAAAGATTGAAGGGCCTTTGTTTCCCAGGGGTCTGCGGCATTTGCCGGGCGTATTGGATTCAGACTGGTAATATGGCCCCTGACTCCGAACTCCTTTTCCGCCAGCTCATGGGCCTGGCGGGTCATGTAAGCAGGGTTCATGAGAGTAAGCTGCTTCCCTGAAGGCGTTTGAATATCACGTTCCTTAACGTTTTTTAAGTAAGGATTAGGTCCAGTTTCTTCGGTGACAGGAACAAATACGCCTCCATGTCCCGCATTCCATCGCCGGTAGATAATATCTTTGTCAAAAGCAACTCTTGCCTGTATGCGGGCGGACTGGATGATATCATTCCTCGACTCTGTAATATTCCAGAATAATGACGCTGCCACTACCACTGTCCATGTTATGACCAGTATCCACATATAGGGTCTGAGAAAGAATCTTTTCGGCATCTTAACTGTCTCCCAGCGTAAAGTAGAATGTTGCTCCATTGTTGACTGTTCCTTCCGCCCATATCCGCCCACCGTGGCGTTGGACCAGTCTTTGTACAATTGCCAGCCCAACGCCCGTTCCTTCAAACTCTTTTGGACTGTGAAGCCGCTGAAAAAGTCCGAACATCTTGTCCGCATATTTCATGTCAAAGCCTACACCGTTATCTCTTATGTAATAGACTGTTTTACCGTTGTCCTCAATGCATCCAATCTCAATTTTAGCGACCTCATTTTTTGCCGTAAATTTAACCGCATTGCCAAGAAGGTTTGTCATCACCTGGTTCATTCGGCCCCTGTCACACATGCATGAGGGCAATGGAAGGACCTTTATTTCTATTTTCCTTTCAGGGGATTCCTGCAGGGTTTTTGCAAGGATTTCTTCAGTTAGTTTATGTAAGTTTGTCGTAGTTTTTTTCAGGGGCTCACGGCCGGCCCGGGAATATATGAGAATGTCCTCGATCAGATCTCCCATGTGAATGACATTGGTATGAATTATATTCAGTATACGATTCCCTTCCTTACTCAGGCCCCCTGTATGGTCTTCCATAAGGATATTGGAAAAGCCTGTTATTGCGCGAAGCGGGGCTTTCAGGTCATGAGATATGGAGTAGCTGAAAGTCTCCATTTCACGAAGGGCCGACTGGAGCTGAACATTGCTCTTTTCGAGGTCCTTTGTCCGCTCTTCTACCCTTGCTTCCAGCTGCCCCGAGTATTCCTTTAATTGCTCCGTCATTTGTATTCTCTCCGTTATGTCCAGACCGACCACAGAGATAAACTGGATATTGCCCTGTTCATCCCTGATTGGAGATATATTGCGGATGCCTTTGTGGACCTGTCTGTCCTTGTCAATAAATGAAATCTCATCATTGACAATATTGCCGTTAACGACTCTATGCACTGCAGCTACTGATTTGTCCCTTACATCGGGAAACTGCTTCCACCAGCCGGCTTCCCAAAAGGGCCGGCCAATAACACCTTCTGCATACTTGCCGCATACAGCGCTGCACAACATGTTCATTTCAAGGACAGTGCCCTCCAAGTCAAGGATAAGCGCAAAGTGAAATGATTTATCAAAGAATGTCCGAAAACGCGCTTCACTTTTCTTCAGGTCCTGCTCGACCTTCTTTCTGGCTATGACCTCTACAAACGCAAAGGCCAGGGAGTTTATTACCCTTTTATCGGATTCACTGTAGCCGCCTTCTTTATTGGCTACCCCGATAATCCCTTTAATCTTTTCATTTTGAAAGGGGACACCCAGGAATGATGTTATAGGAAGATGCCCTTCAGGAGTTCCCACACTGTCAGAGTGTTTTGAAGGATCATTGCAGATCAGTCCGTGTTCACTTTTTAATGCGCTTCCCCAGATGCCCCTGACCTCCATGTCCTGAATGACCCAGTGCTCGTCTGAATCAACGAAGTCACATGCCTCCCAGCCCGGATTGCTCAATGCTATTGTGTTAAAGCGTCCGTTTTCATTAACCTCTGCAATAGAGCCGAATTTACTTCCAGTTACTTCCTCGGCAATGGAAAGACATTTTTTGGCAACGTCTGCAGCGCTATCACACCTCAATGCTTCCTTGAAAACGCTGTTTATGGCCTCAAGCACAACATTTTGCTGAATGACTCTTTCCTCTGCTTTTCTGCGCTCTGTAATTTCATCTTTAAGCTTTAGGTTGACCTTCGCCAGTTCATTGGCCTTTTTTATTCTTTCGATGTAATTCTTAATGGAGGTCCTCATGCCGTCAAAGCTTTTTGCGAGCTCTCCGATCTCATCTTTTCCGGCTGTATTTATGAATGCATCAAGATTGCCCGATGATATTTCATCGGTTGAGTTTTTCAGGAGCAGGATTTGGCTGAGTACAAGCCGCCTGGTTATGAGCAGCACAGTGATGTAACTTACTATAGTAAGACCCAGTAATCCAAGAATTGAGGTCAGAGTATTAGTGGCTATGATGTCTGTTATTGACTCTCTGGAAATAGCCACCTGGACAGTTCCGACATAGAACTCACTATATTTGATTGGTATTGTTCGAGTGATAAAGTCATGCGACCCTTCAAAATCACTAATGCTCCTGCCTTCATACGGAGGCCTTTTTTTTACTTTAATCGGGGAATTGTCATCAGATACTACTTTAACGAACACAATATCTTCATATAAAAAAAGGGCATCCACAAAGTCATTAATGCTGGTCTGATTATACTGCCACAAGGCACTGGAGAGGCTTGATTGCGCCAGTGCTGACAAGTCGGTTAATCTCTTGTTGAGTTGAGATTTTATTGATCCGATACTGTAAGCAGTAATAATTACTGAGAACAGCAAAAAGAAACCGGTCATTACTACAGTAAGGATGACGGTGAATCTAGTGCTCAGTCTGTTGCCGATGAAATTCATTATGCCGATTCCGTATTAGCGCTTTATTTTCTGAAGCTTGTTTAAGAATGCGTCCCTGATAGTATTGATTTCTCCGCTCTTTACCATTTGTGCAAGTGTGTCGCTGATGAGCGGAATTGTATCCAATGAATCCGATTTCTTTGACATTGCCAGATAAGCGCCTGTACGCTTCGTAAATTTGAAAGGAGATTTTTCAAATTTCCCTGTGAACCCTTCTTTTGCTATGAGATAATCAAACACAAGATCATGTCCGACAATCACATCCAGGCGCTTTGAATCAAGCATTTTAAGGAGCTGGTCTTCCCATGTTACTTCAAACTTGTCTATTTCGGGATCGTTGTCAAAGCGCTTGAATGAAGCGCTGCTTTTTACCTTGCCGACTACGTGATTGCGCAGGTCATAGTATTCTTTTATTACCGGCCCTTCATCTTTGCGTACATAGAAGGTTATGGTCCTTTCAAGTACATACGGAGGTTCAATATAGTAGGTGAACCTCTCCCTCTTTGCCCTCCTGGAGAAACTGGTAATAAGATCAACGTCTCCTTCTTTGATCATTTCAACACACCGTTTCCAGGGGCACTCAATAAAACTGAATTTAATGGAATTGGTCCTGGCTTCCAGGGCCTTAAGGATGTCTATATCAATTCCGGAAAACCTGCCCTTTTCGATGATTTTCCATGGAGGCCAATTGGCGATTGCCACGGTTACGATTCTTCGGGCCCCACTGTCCCGGGCTGGCATAAGAATCAAATCTTTGTAAGCGTTTCGCACGACGCCTTCAAGATTGCCGGGGAACCACTTTAACTGGTGATGCATGTGCTCTTCCGTTGATCTGACTTTGAGCAGGATGGCATTTATTTTCTCAATGACCACTTCCCCCCACGAATTCTTTGTGCAGCCAATGTAATTTCTCGTCCACTGACTGTCCTTTGTTTCCTCTATTGGAAATACACTGAACTTGTTTCGCTTCCCCAACCGGTCCGCGATATAAGAGACTTCCCAGGGAAAGCCGATTGTATAGTCGATGCGCTTGTTTTCCAGCATTTGCAGAAGGCCAAGAAGAGAATTTTCACCAGCCCTGACCGTATATTTGTTGTTATTGTCACGATACCTGTTTAGGAGACTATCGATAACTTCTCCATAGGAGCGGTCCTTTGTTATGCCCGGTTTCAGATTTTCTTTTTTAAGCATCTCCTCAAGCGAAATGCTGCTTCTGTTCCCGAACATTTTCTCAGCCCCGGACCGTTCTATAACAAGACTGTTTGAGAGTGCTATGAGGTTTGGCAGAGAAAAATGGACAAACTCCTCTCTTTCAGGTGTTTTGAAAAAGCCGGCGTAGCAGGCGTTCTCTCCCTGTTTCATCATGGATATAATCCTTGCCATATTCGCGACAACATGGCGGTGTTCGTACTCAGGGAGATGCTTTTTATAAATTGAAACTACACCGTCTACAATTCCCTCACCTTTGCCGGGGCCTTCTGAAATAAATGCGGGCGGAAGATTGTCATTCAGCCAGATGATAGTTTCAGCAGCCGGCAGCGGCCGGGGGACAAGTGTTATGAAAACAGCCAGGAGTATAAAAAGCGAGCAAGACAATCGGATTTTTGTATAGTTCATAATGACTCCTTCACGGATCTTTACTTGGGTTCAGGGCATTCCCGGATGCTTTTCCCGTCTCTTTTTCGTGCGAACATGTGAAAGGTGGGCTTTTTGTTTTCGAAGTCTTTTGTTTTTATACATAGACCGGTCGGCTCTGCACAGAAGATCTCCAACGGTGCACAATAGACCGGGCTCATTCGTGGCTGTCCCAACACTGAATTGCAGGTTGTATTGAAGATCAGCCTGCTCATTATATTCTTTTATAAAGCCTTTCATACGATCAAATACAATGTGACCGATGTTCGCGTCCAGGGGTTCCATAAGCATTGCAACAAATTCGTCGCCGCCGATCCGGGCTACTATGTCCGACTCTCTAAAGGTTTCCTTTAAAATAATAGCGGCATCTACAAGGGCCTGGTCTCCTGCTTTATGGCATAGTCTGTCGTTAATGTTCTTAAAATCATCTATATCGAGATAGACCAGGTGTACTCTGGCCTTGCATCTGGCAGCGACCTTGAGCTGCTGCTCCGCAAGGTTGAAGAATCCCCTTCGGTTCAGCAGTCCGGTGAGTTCATCCGTAATTGCAGCGGCCCTCAGCTCTTCCTCCATTAATTTATACTCACTGATGTCTCTCACTACACTGACCACGCGGTTTTTGCCGCCTAGTTTTAGATTCTTCATATTTATCTCTACCCAGAACAGGTGTCCTCTGCTGTCCCTGCACCTCCACTCAAAGCGCTGGGGTTCTCTGACGGCGTCCTTTATTTTCTGAATCGCCTCAATACGGGTATAGGGAGATTGTCCAGCACTAATGTCTTCGATTCTGAGACTGCGGGCTTTCTCCCTTGTACACCCAAACATTTGAGTCATTTTTATATTTACGTCAAGAATGTCCCCGGAGTCCTCGTCATGGATGAATATGGCGTCATTAACAGCATCGAATATTGATCGATAATTTTCCTCCGACTCTCTCAACTGCTCTATGGTGCTCTTATGCTCTCTCCGCATCTGCGCTTCGTGTAATTCCCGCTTTATAACAGGGCCCAGAAGGGCCAGATTGTCTTTCGTCACATAATCAACGGCCCCGGCTTTCATCATTTTTACAGCTGTTTCTTCACCGATCTTCCCGGACATAATAATAAAGGGAATGTCCAGACCTCTTTCGTTTATCAGTTTCAGCGCTTCAGCTCCGGTGAAATGCGGCATGAGATAGTCGGACAGGATAATGTCCCATGAAGTGCTGTCCAGAGTACTTATTAAATCCTCGGCTGTATCAACCCTCTCCGATATTACATCATACCCGCTCTTCTTCAGTTCATGAATGACCAGAAATGCATCGTCTTCTGAATCTTCGACTATTAAGACCTTAAGTGTATTGCTCATTATTATTTACCCTCTGCAGGTGGAGGCGTATTTAACTGCATCCAGTATGTACCGACCTGCCGCACGGTTTCACTGAATAAATCAAAATCAACAGGTTTAACGATGTAACTGTTTGCTCCGGACCTGTAGCTGCCTGCAATGTCCTTTTCTTCATTTGATGAACTAAACACAACAACCGGAATGCACTTAGTGTTTTCGTCCGCTTTGATTTTAGCAAGCACTTCAATGCCGTCGATTTTCGGCAATTTAAGATCCAGCAGTATTACGGCAGGGTCGTGAAGGTTTGAACGGTCTGAATATTCTCCCATCCGCAATATATAATCCAGTGCCTCAGCTCCGTCCTTTAACCATGTAATGTTATTAGTCAGACCAGCTTTCTTAAGCACCCGGATCGTCAGTTCAGCATCGGTAGAATTGTCTTCGATTAATAGGAGTTCATCTGATTTATTTGTATGCATATACATTTCCCTCTTAACTTACTACTTCATTATGCCCCACTGCTCGGCTTATTTTGCCACTGTGTTTATTAGGTCTTATGGACGGAGTTTCCGAGGGGAGTGAAAATGAAATTATGGTCCCCTTGTTTACACTGCCCTCGGCCCATACATGTCCCCCATGACGATTGATTATACGTTCAACAAGAGCAAGGCCTACACCGGTCCCTTCAAAATCATTTGTATTATGTAATCTGTGAAAGACTTTGAATATTTTATCTGCGTACTTCATGTCAAAACCGATCCCGTTGTCTTTGACGTTGTATACAGTCTCATTGTCCCCGGATACTCCTTTTATCTCGAGTACACCTGTTTCTCTGTCCCCGGTAAATTTTATGGCGTTTGATATGAGGTTTATAAACACCTGCCGGATCATGGATTCGTCCGCTTTAGCCGGTGGCATCGGGTCGATTTTCAGTGTAACCCTGCGGTCTGGAAGAGACTGCATCTGCTCTTTAAAAATGTTTTTTGCAAGCTCTTCAATATTAACTTCCGATTTCTTGACAGATTGCCGTCCCAGTCGTGAAAACTCCAGGATGTCATTGATGAGTTCCGACATTCTGTGCACGCTTGAGTTTATGACGTCCAATATCCTCCGGCCTTCATCATTAAGCGCATCAGAGAAGTCCTCCTTTAATATTGAGGAGAACCCGTCAATGGCACGAAGGGGTACTTTTAAATCATGGGACACGGAGTAACTAAATGATTCCAGCTCGCTGTTAAGTGATTCAAGCTCAAGAGTACGCCGGCGCAAATCAACATTCAATGTTATGATTTGGTCTTCAACTTTCTTTTTTTCCGTAATGTCTGTGTGCACCGAAATGAGCACTTTCCCGTGTTCAGGATGGACGAACACTGATACGCTTGCATAACACCAGAAGGGAGTACCGTCCTTTTTAATATTTTGAATTTCTCCCTGCCATGTGCCGGTCTTTAGAAGGATCCCCATGATTTCCCCGACGGTTTCTTCGGGACTCACTTCAGTAGGGGCATTAACTATGGATACGTGCTGCCCGACCATTTCTCCGGGGCCATAACCGAACATCTCTTCAAATTTTGGATTGGCATAAACAATTATTCCGTCATTAACTCTGGTGAGATATACGCCCTCGGACATGTTAAGGGTGACTTCACTGTGATAGCGCCTGTCAACTTCTGCACTCTTTTGTTCTGTAATGTCTTTGATGATCGCGGCCACTCCTATTGTGTTATTGTTTTCGTCTTTTACGATGAATACAGTCAAAAATAACGGTACGCGGGATCCGTCTTTACGGATATTTTCCTTTTCATACTCAACTGGTTCTCCTGTCTCCAGTAAATCCCTGATTAATTCTGCTTCCTCTGCATGATATTCCTGAGGCGTCAGCTCCTGATACTTTGTTCCAGAGAGCAGCTCTTCCCTGGTATATCCCGTTAATGTACAGAAGGCTTTATTCACGTCAATAAGTGTTCCATCAAGATCAGCCCATCCTATGGCATCTTTTGAGGAATTAAATAAGCCGGTGAATCTTCCGGTTATCTGTGCTAGCTCAGAGGTGCGTGTGTCCCTTGAAGCAGTAATCCTTTCTAAATCGTCGGTCATACGGTTAAATGATTTTGCAAGCTGGCCGATTTCGTCTTCAGATTCAATTTGTACCCTGCTGTCAAGGTCTCCCGTTCCAATCCTGTCTGTTGCCGCACTCAAGGCCTTGATCGGACCGGTGATGCTTCGGAACAGATATATGGCAAAAAGCAGGCACGTAAACATGGCAATGGTCAGCATTATATACATAAGTCTGAATGAAGACCGTCTTGTCTGTTCTGCATTTTGAAGAAACTCCGTTGCCTTACTTTGGGCAAAATTACCAAGAAATTGCATGGCCGATTCTATATTCTCTACATAAAGCGCGCCTTTACCCCGTGTAATATCAGCAGCCTCCATCCTCATTCCCTTATTCATTAACAAGATGACCTCGTCCCTGATGGGTTTCCAGTTAACAAATGTCACCAGTGCGGCTTCGTATTGTTTTTTCTCTCCGAGAAAACGCTCGTCGATTACACGAAAGTCCTTGAGTACTTCTGCCTCAAGCTGATCAACGGTTCTTGCGGATTCTTCAATAATAGCCGGGTCATTTGTTAATGCTACATCCTTCATCGACCGGTGCATTTTTATTATGTTTGCGTGAATCCGTAATACAGCGTTGCTTACGGTCAGGGGGTGTCTGTATATTTTTGTGGTCTGGTCTGACAGGATATCCATTCGGCTTATGGCAAAAAGGGTCAGGGAGAAAAGAACGATAAATATCAGAATGAGACCTAAGCTTAGGCGCGTGCTGATTTTTACATTGTTTAATAACATCATCACCTCATTCGTTCATAAAGGGCCGGGGCGCTGAAATGTGATCAGGATGGGTGCAAATTAATGAGCATAATATTTCCGCCACCATAAGTTATCCATACATATAGTTATTTCCTATATATAAGTACTAGTAAAAATTATATCACTATATTGGGTGAAGTCAATTGCACTCATGGGAGCTTGATGTTCGGTAACTATTGATAAGATTGAGAAATTCAGCGTGGCTGAACAGCATGAAGCAGGTGGACTATAGCGATTTCTATGCGTTCAGAAGTTCTCTTACTCTGGCCAGTAAATGTTCAGGCGGAACCGGTTTTGATACAAAAGGCAGACCGTCATCAAGGACACCCTTTCTCCGCATGATGTCTGACGTATAGCCGCTGATAAACAGGACCTTTGCTTCCGGCGAGGTCTGTTTTATTTCCTTAAAGGCATCTTTGCCGTTTAACTCCGGCATTATGACATCAAATATGAGAAGGGCTATGAGGTCTTTGTGTGTATTGAATTCGCTTATGGCGTCTTTTCCATTGACGGCTTCTATAACTTTATATCCGCTTTCTTCAAGCAGCAGCTTCATGGATTCCCGCACCGAAGTTTCATCTTCGGCCAATAGTATGGTTTCTCCCGAGCCTTGAGCAAGGGCGGCCACTACCGCCTCTTTGGGCGCTGCCTTGGAAGTGATCTGCGGAAAGTAAATTTTAAATATCGTCCCTGCTTCCTGGTTGTCTGAGACTGTTATAAAACCATTGTGCTGACTTACGATTCCGAATACAATGGAGAGCCCAAGCCCCGTACCTTTGCCGGTTTCCCGGGTTGTAAAAAAGGGGTCGAATATTCTCTGCTTTATATCCTCGGGGATCCCCTGTCCGGAGTCGGCTGCAGACAGGAGGGCATATGTTCCCGGCTTGCCTGTGCCCTGTGCCTTTATGAAATTGTCATCGACTGACACGATACTTGTCTCAAGTTCAAATATCCCTCCATCCGGCATTGCATCTCTTGCGTTCGTTGCAATATTCATTATGACCTGCTCGATCTGGTGCTGATTTGCCATTATAGAGGGGTTAGAGGGAGTCAGCCTTAAAGTGAGAGCGATGTCATCCCCTATAAAATTTGCTACTAATCTGCCGGCATTTGATGTTGCGTCATTGAGTTTTATCGGGGAAAGTTCTACGTATTGCTCCCTGCTGAAGGCAAGCAATTCCCGGGCTATTTTTGCTGCGTTGTCTGATAGTTGAAGCACTGTTTCGAGTTTTGGTTTTACGACGTCACTGTCCTGTGTTTTTTTCAGGGCAAGAAATATATTGTTGTTAATTGCTGTGAGGATATTATTGAATTCATGGGCCACGCCTCCAGCGAGCTGCCCTACGGCCTCTATTTTCTGTGCCTGCAGCAGCTGGCTTTCCAGTTTTTTACGCTCTGTAATATCAAGGATTACACCATCAATGAACAATGCTTTTCCATCACTGTCGTAGGTTGCCCGGCCCTTTTCATAAACCCAGAGTATGCTGCCGTCCATATTTTGATATCTGTATTCAATAACAAAGGACTTTTTGTTTTGTATACCCTCTTCTACAATTTCCGATACATGTTCCTGGTCCTCCGGCAGAATAAAGTCGCCAAGATTCATCTTGCCGTTAATAAAATCATCGCTTGAATATCCGGTCAGCTGCATGACTCCTTCACTGATAAATTCAACACGCCATGGATGAACAAGTTCGCAACGGTATACAGTCCCGGGTATGCTTTCTACCATAGTTCTGAACTGCTCCCTGCTCGCATGCAATTCAATTCTGGTTTTTCTGAGGTCCTCGATTTTTTCTGTAAGCTGCAGGTTTGTCCTTTCCAATGCTACCGTACGTTCATAAACAGTAGACTTCAGGTGGGCCTGATATACAATGATCATGTATGACAGAGCAGCAAGCAGACCCAGTATTAAAATGCTGTATATTTTATAAATGAGGTAGTACTGTGATATTGTCGCGCCCCAGCCGCTTCGTGGAACTCCGGCCAGATCCCAGTGGTCTTCGGGAAGTTCTATTCGAATTGTGACCGGATTATTATTGAGGATGCTCTCTGCCCCCTGAATTATACCGCCGGATTTATTCAGAACAGCAATATCAAGGGCAAGTTTACTGTCGAAGATGCCGGCCTCCTCAAAAACAGGAGGCATGTCGATGACCATTGTAACCAGGCCCCATAAAGAATCCTCTGCAAACACCGCCCTCCTTGCCACCAGTCCGAGGCCGCCCTGCCGGAGCTTGTAGGGGCCGCTAAGAGCAGTCTGTCTTAAGCTGACGGCCCTCTGAACATCGGTCCGTACATTGGGACGTTTGTCGTTAATAAGATCATGTCCGGGTACTTTCTCGTTTCCTTTAAGCGGATATACATAGCGCTGTACTCCTCCCGGAGCCACGGCAAAATTACGTATGCCCCTGCTCCCGGCATGAAGTCCCCGGGCAAATGAGCTGAAGTTATGGTCCAGGTCTTGCGGGCTCGGGTGTGAAAGAGTGAATGCGTAAAGGCCGTCTAAAAGCGCAAAGCGTTTGTGAATAGCAGCGGACAGAGCATTCCCATGGAAACCAAGGTCTATGGAATAATTACTTCGTTCTTCTGTGAGAAGCCTGTTTTTATACCATGAGCCTGTAGCCCACCAGGCTGGTAGAAGAAGGAAGAAGAAAATAATGCATGTCAGGAGCAGGGCTTTTCTTTTTGAGCTTGACGATGTAAGTTGTCCGGGCATCCTGCTTTCCGCCCCCCATGTAATATTAAGTAAATAAGGACTTTCCGGTGAAAATGTAATTAATCAATAGGTGTATATGATTATTTGAACACATTTTCGGGCTCTTTGCAATATATATATTATTAGGAAAAGTAAAGATGTTGTTTTTTATTACGGAGGTTAGTCTTTCTGCCGCATAAAAGCCCTGGCAATTTTTGCCTCGGTGTAGCTCACCGAACCCTTGAAGTGATCAACAACCGGAGTGAGCCGCCATGACTTGAGCGTAAGAAACAGTCTTCCTACTTCTTCACATTTTGATGGTTCAATGATCCTCTCTGTGTCTATATCACGCCCGTCCATTATTAGTTTTTCCAAATGGGCCTCGACAGTCAGCAGAGAGATGTTGCGTTTTTTTGCTATTTCGCCTATTGAGTGCCCCTGCTTAAAAAGCTCATAAGTTTTTTCTACAGTTTTGCTCTTTTTGCTGAACGTCGTTCCGGTAGCAATATTATCGGACAGTTTCTCCGGAGCAGTTCGATGTCCGACGTCCGACGCATGACGTTCGACGGCTATTTCAATGTCCGGGTTTTCATCAAGAAATGATTTAATGGATTTAATAAATATATCCCCGTAGCGCTCCAGCTTTGCATCTCCGACACCGCTTACTTCTGCCATCGTGGAATGTGTCGTGGGGAATGATCTGCACATTTCATGAAGCGATCTGTCGGATAAAATGATATAGGGCGGTACATGCTGGTCATCGGCAAGCTGCTTCCTGAGTGAGCGGAGCTTTTCAAAAAGATCTTCATTGTAGGGCCCCAGTTCGCTTTCTTTGCCGGCCCGTTTTTTTCTTTTCGGTTCTTCCCGTTTCAGTGCACTTATTTTATCTTTTCCAAAAAGAACTTTTTTGCCTTTATCAGTAAGTGTTAATACAGGGTATCTGTCTCCTTCCTGCTGTATAACCTCCTGGACAAGAAGTTCGTCTACAATGAAGTGCCAGTGGTATTTGTCCCTGTCTTTTCCTGCTCCATGGGTTTTGATTTTGTCATGTTCAAGGTCACGAATACGTTTTGTATTTGCTCCCAGAACAATATCGATAATGTGCATAATGCCGAACCTCTGCCCTGTACGGGAAATGGCTGACATTATGATCTGCGCATCGATTGTAATATCTACCCTTTCAACATTGCCGGTGCAGATATCGCAGGTCTTGCAGTTGTCGTCGGGATATTCCTCTCCGAAGTATCCGAGAAGCTGCTTGCGTCTGCATACATTATGCGAAGCATACCTGACAACCTGGTTTAGCTTGTCCGTTACAACGCGCCGCTCTTTTTCATCTTCGATCTGATCTATAAAATATTTGATCTTGGGGATGTCGCCGCGCCCGAAATACAGAATACACTCAGCCGGCTCACCATCACGCCCCGAGCGGCCTGTCTCCTGGTAGTATCCCTCGATGTTCTTTGGCAGGTCTGCATGAATTACAAAACGTACATTTGATTTATCAATGCCCATACCGAAAGCGATCGTTGCAACAATAACATTTATTTCGTCAGTGTTAAATGCCTCCTGGTTAGCTTTCCGTTCTTCCTGCGGCAGTCCTGCGTGGTAGGGCAGGGCTTTGATGCCGTTGCGTTTCAGCGTTTCCGCCATTGTCATGACTGCATCGCGGGTGGTCCTGTAAATTATGCCCGGTTCGCCCTCGTATTTTTCGAGTACATCTAACAGCTGTTTTTCCAGTCCTCGTTTGCTTTCTACTCGATAGAGGAGGTTGGGGCGGTTGAAGGATGCTCGTACTGTAAAGGGTGTCCTGAGGCCGAGTTTGCCTATGATGTCACTTTGAACTTTAGGTGTAGCCGTTGCAGTAAAAGCCGCAACAGGTATTTTTGGGAATACACTTACAATAATGGAAAGACTCAGATAATCGGGTCGGAAGTCGTGTCCCCATTCGGATATGCAGTGGGCTTCGTCAATTGCAAAAAAAGATATTGGAACGGTCTTTAACGTCTCCAGAAAATTCTGCATAGCGAATCGTTCAGGAGCTATATAAAGGAGGTCCAGTGAATTGCTCCGCAGCTTCTGAAAAACCGATGCTGTCTCTTTTGTTGTTAATGAACTGTTTATAAACGCTGCGGATATCCCGTTTTCAACAGCAGCATCAACCTGGTCCTTCATGAGAGAAATCAGCGGACTTATTACCACCGTAGTTCCTTCCATGACTTTGGCAGGCAATTGATAGCACAATGACTTACCTCCGCCCGTAGGCATCACCGCAAAAACGTCCTTTTTATTCAGGATGCTTTTAATGATCTCTTCCTGGTTTGGACGGAAGGATTGAAAACCGAAAACTTTTTTTAATGTTTCAAATACCGGAAAGGCATTTGCTGCACATTTTTCTACCATTATTACCTCCATGTCCCCGTAAAATGAAGTGACTGCTATTATAAAGGAACTTTTGTTGTAGGGGCAACCCCTGTGGTTGCCCTTTATCGTTTATCCCAAGATAACATCAGGGCAGGCCTGTCTGCCGTCAGGCAGGCACGGGGGCCTGACCCTACATATCAGATAACCATAGCTGGTATTTCCCGATACATCATTTATCCTTGTAATTGCCTGAATATAAAGCTGTTTCAACCGCAGTTGATTATTGGGAAAATTCATGTATATTAGCTTGTAATGACTACTTTCGTTGACAATAATAAGAAACCGGGCCAGTAAAGATTTGTGAAGAAATGCCGATAAAAAATTATTCCTAATAAAATGGGGAGGGAATAAGATGTCAGAAAAGAAAAAGTCTTTTTTAGAAAGTAGAATTGAACAATTCTGTGACAGTTCGTCGGAATTACTGACCGGTATTCATGCCAAGTACAGTGGCGAGGGAAATGGCAAAGCAAAAAGGAAAAGAAAAAAGAAGAACATTGCTGCCCTTAAAATATCGGATGTCAGCATCGAAATTAACGACGATGAGCCAATTGAAGGACTGCTGTAATATACCTGGGCCTGTATAATCGGACAGAGTGTTTGCAGGCAGGGAAATAATGAGCGAAACCTTAATTCCTGTTTGAAAATGCTTGTTAAGCCCTGCTGGTAATAGTCAAGTGTAGTTATGCTCTGCATATAAGCCGTATCTGCTTCCATAGCCTTTTTGTCCTGGAATTTACCTGTTGTGCTCCAAAAGTGTAAAACTATTAAACACATGGAGGCACCTCACGATTGAAATAATCTAAATAAATCAAGTAGTTTCGATAATGGCCACTAAATGTGTACTATTTATACGCCTTGTTGTGTCGATGTATTTAACACTTGCCTTGCAAGGAAAAGGTCTAATTCCTATAAAAACAAGGAGTTATACATTGGCAGGAAAATTGCTTTACAGAAGTGTAAGGTGTTTTAACGGCCTATTCTTTCCAAATTATCATAGAAATTTAATATAGATAGTTATAACTATTTACGACAAATTCAGTCCAGGGGGATTAAATTATGAAAAAATTACTACTAGTAATGCTGACAGCGTTTTTATTTAGCTATGGTTGCGGCAGCGGCGGTGGAGGTGGAGGTGGAGGTGGAAGCAGCAGCGGAAGTAGCTCACCCTCTATTAGTGATACGGAAGTTACCATTTCTGTAGGTGAGGCAATAATTGGAACAAGTGATACGGGAAATGTGAGTCCTTCTGCACAGTCGGGGTCTGTTGCGGCTTTAGGTGACACAGTTGTGACATCTGCCCTAAAAGATCTTCCTGTTGATATATGCAGAATTACAATAACCGCTCCTGACATGGAGGATATTGTAGTAATTGTTGATATTGCAGGCAGAGATGTCATTGAAGAGACAATTACAGTCCCGGCAGGTACTAACAGGGAAATCCTGATTGAATTAATTGATAGCCCGGATAACGTCCTCTACCGAGCCACTCAGATAGTAGCGACGCTTAATACGGAGACCTTTACTGTTGAAATAACCCCGGAACCATCAACAGAATATTGGGAGGAGCCCCCTACGTTTACCGGCATTGAAAGTATCGGCAACATAAACGACAAGTCGCTGCGGATTAACTGGGCACCGGCCCGGGACAACCTGACAGTGCACAAGAGGCTCCAGTACTTAATATATATTTCCGATACATCTATAAGCAGTTTAGGAGACATAGAACTTGACTTTGAGTCATTTTATAATCTGTATGATCTAAATGACGTTACGACCCCGGGAGTCATTGATGAGGATCCCGTGGACGATTTGCTTGCGTATTCATACGACAGCAATGATAAACTGACATTGATATCCTATGATTTCGCAGCCCGCTCTAAGTCGGCTGACTCCGATATTTATGACGGCATTTTAACCCCTGGTCATCCATACTATTTTACTGTACTTGCAAAGGATGAGTTTGGGAATCTTAATAGTAATTTTAAGGAAGTAGCTGTAACGGTATATTCCCTTGATCTTTTAATTCAGGGTGACGGGAAGGTCACCTATGGCACTTCAGAACTTGCAGAACTTGAATGTGGCTCGAATTGCCCGGAGGATTATCTGCAGGGAACGGAGATTACTCTGACGGCATCCCCTGATCAGGGGATTAATTTTAATGGATGGAACATTTCAGGCGGCCAATGTGATACTGCTGAAACAGATACATGTGTTCTTACTATTAATAGTAACTTGTCTGTAACGGCAGACTTCTGCCAACCCAATACATATTATAAAGATAACGATGGAGACACTTACGGAGACCTGTTTAATACTCAAGGGGCCTGTACCGCGCCCGCAGGTTACGTTGCAAATAGTGATGATTGTAATGATGATGATGAAAATATTAATCCTGGTGCTATCGAAGTGCCCTATGACGGAACCGACCAGGACTGCAGCGGATCGGATCAGACCGATGCCGATGGAGATGGTCATGATTCAATTGCCGCAGGTGGTAATGATTGTAAAGACAATGATGCCGGAGTTAATCCTGATGCGGCTGAGATAGCCTATGATGGAATTGATCAGGACTGCAGCGGAGCAGACCTTACTGATGTGGACGTAGACGGCTATGATGCAGTGGCAGCTGGAGGAACGGATTGTAATGATAATGATGCCGGAATTAACCCCGGAGCAACAGATACACCGTATGACGGCATAGATCAGGATTGCAGCGGAGCGGATCTTACAGATGCAGATGGAGACGGCTACGATTCAACAGCAGCTGGAGGCAATGACTGTAATGATAATAATGCCGGAATAAACCCTGGAACAACAGACACGCCTTATGATGGAATCGATCAAAATTGCAGTGGAGCAGACCTTACAGATGTAGATGGAGACGGTTATGACGCAATCGCCGCAGGAGGTAATGACTGTAATGATAACGTTGCCGGAATAAATCCCGGAGCCACAGAAGTAGCCTATGACGGAATCGATCAGAATTGCAGCGGAGTAGACCTTACCGATGTAGACGTAGACGGCTATGATGCAGTAGCCGCAGGTGGTAATGATTGTAATGATAATGTTGCAGGAATAAATCCCGGAGCCACAGAAGTAGCCTATGATGGAATCGATCAAAATTGCAGTGGAGCCGATCTTACTGACGTAGACGGAGACGGCTACGACGCAATCGCCGCAGGTGGTAATGACTGTAATGATAACGTTGCAGGAATAAACCCCGGAGCCGCAGAAGTAGCCTATGATGGAATTGATCAGGACTGCAGTGGAGCCGATCTTACTGACGTAGACGGCGATGGTTATGATGCAATAGCATCAGGCGGAACAGACTGTAACGATAATGCTGATGGAATCAATCCCGGAGCTTCAGAAGTAGCCTATGACGGAGTCGATCAGGACTGTAGTGGAGCAGACCTTACAGATGTAGACGGAGACGGTTATGACGCAATCGTCGCAGGAGGTAATGACTGTAACGATAATGCTGATGGAATCAACCCCGGAGCCTCTGAAATAGCCTATGACGGAGTCGATCAGGACTGTAGTGGAGCAGACCTTACAGATGTAGACGGAGACGGTTATGACGCAATCGCCGCAGGAGGTAATGACTGTAGTGATAACGTTGCCGGAATCAACCCCGGAGCCACAGAAGTAGCCTATGACGGAATCGATCAGAATTGCAGTGGAGCGGATCTAACCGATGTAGACGGAGACGGCTATGATGCAGTAGACGCAGGTGGTAATGATTGTAATGATAACGTAGCCGGAATTAATCCCGGAGCAACAGACACACCGTATGACGGAATCGATCAGGATTGCAGTGGAGTGGACCTAACCGATGTAGACGGTGACGGCTATGAAGCAATCGCCGCAGGCGGGAATGATTGTAATGATAATGTTGCCGGAATAAATCCCGGAGCCATAGAAGTAGCCTATGACGGAATTGATCAGGATTGCAGTGGAGCAGACCTTACTGATGTGGACGGAGACGGCTACGACGCAATCGCCGCAGGTGGTAATGACTGTAATGATAACGTTGCCGGAATAAATCCCGGAGCAACAGAAGTAGCCTATGACGGAATTGATCAGGATTGCAGCGGAGCCGATCTTACTGACGCAGACGGAGACGGTTATGATGCAGTAGCCGCAGGTGGTAATGACTGCAATGACAACGTTGATGGAATCAATCCCGGAGCTTCAGAAGTAGCCTATGACGGAATCGATCAAAATTGCAGTGGAGCCGATCTTACTGATGTAGACGGCGATGGTTATGATGCAATAGCAGCAGGCGGAACAGACTGTAACGATAATGCTGATGGAATCAATCCCGGAGCCTCTGAAGTAGCCTATGACGGAATCGATCAGGATTGCAGTGGAGCGGACCTAACCGATGTAGACGGCGACGGCTATGAAGCAATCGCCGCAGGCGGTAATGATTGTGATGATAATGTTGCAGGGATAAATCCCGGAGCAACAGAAGTAGCCTATGACGGAATCGATCAGGACTGCAGTGGAGCCGATCTTACCGATGTAGACGGCGATGGTTATGACGCAATAGCAGCAGGCGGAACAGACTGTAACGATAATGCTGATGGAATCAATCCCGGAGCAACAGAAGCAGCCTATGACGGAATCGATCAGGATTGCAGTGGAGCGGACCTAACCGATGTAGACGGCGACGGCTATGAAGCAATCGCCGCAGGCGGTAATGATTGTGATGATAATGTTGCAGGAATAAATCCCGGAGCCGCAGAAGTAGCCTATGACGGAATCGATCAGGACTGCAGCGGAGCAGATATGACCGATGTAGACGGAGACGGTCATGACGCAATAGCCGCAGGCGGTAATGACTGTGATGATAATGTTGCAGGAATAAATCCCGGAGCCGCAGAAGTAGCCTATGACGGAATCGATCAGAACTGCAGCGGCGCCGATCTTACCGATGTGGACGGAGACGGCCATGACGCAATAGCCGCAGGTGGAACAGACTGTGATGATGATGACGCCGCAATAAATACTGACGCCACAGAGATAGCCTATGACGGAATCGACCAGAACTGCAGCGGCGCCGATCTTGCCGATGTGGACGGAGACGGCCATGATGCAATCGCAGCTGGCGGAACTGACTGTAATGATGGTGAAGCTGGAATAAATACCGATGCAGTAGAAATTCCCTATGACGGAATCGATCAGAACTGCAGCGGAGCGGATCTTACAGATGTAGACGGTGATGGCCATGACGCAATAACCGCAGGTGGAACAGACTGTGATGACAATAACGCCGCTGTTAATCCCGTAGCCGTTGAAGAATGCGACAATATTGACAATAATTGCGACGGCCAGATTGATGAGGCATTAACAAGAGCGACAACCTGTGGTGAAGGACAATGCTCAGGAAATACTGGAGAAGAAACATGTACCAGTGGTGTCTGGGGTAATGATACCTGTGATCCGCTGGCCGGGGCATCAGGTGAAACCTGCGACGGACTGGATAACAATTGTGACGGACAGGTAGATGAATCGTTTGCTGATCTTGGTACTACCTGTTATGCAGGCTTGGGTGAGTGCTTGAGAGCAGGATCTAATGTTTGTAACTCAGCCGGCAACGGGACCGAATGCAATGCAGTCGCCGGCACACCGGCTTCATTATTAGATAGCTGCAATGGCCTGGACGAAAACTGTGACGGCCAGGTTGATGAAGGCTTTACCATTATGGTAGGTGACAATGACGGCTATGGATATAGTGCTCTTTCAGTTCCTGATGGAAGCGATCTGCCGCTTGCGGCATCGTTTGATAATCGCTCGATCGTTGAGTTGGCTGCCGCTGATGGTGCTCAGTATACGGATGCTACATTGTACGGACCGGACTTCCTGTTTTATATGTCATTCCCGAGCTCTGACCTGTGGCGTATAGCATCTGCAACATTTACACTTGATCTTTCCGGTGTTCAGACAACTCTTAATGGAGCAGGCTCTATACACATTGATAGTATCGACTACTCATCCCAGCTTCCGCAGGAACAGGGTGAATTTGGTTCAGCAGTTACTCAGATTAACATGAGTAAAGTATCAGTGATGGATGGATTCTTCCCGGTATCATATGCGGCGGGTGAACTCAACGGCGGTGACGCGGTTTCGATTGATTACTTTGAGTTTAGATTGCAGTGTTATTAACCGGTATTGATATCGGAGTCTGCCGTGCTTGCATGCTATCGGCAGAAGTAAATTAATAAAAGAACGCTTAACATGAATAATGTTTATTCGGGCGCTATGAGGAATTATTTTCTCATAGCGCCTGAATTTTCAGATTAGATTGCAGTATGAACCTATATTAATTATACTTGCTAATGGAGGTGCATAAATATTGGCTAAAGTAAATATGGGCACGATACTGCTGATTGATGATGACGCCGGAGTGCTGCATTCAACATCGACTCTCTTAAAGAGTGCCGGCTACGGAGTGGTCCCGCTTTCTAATATCGAGAAGGCAATCCCAACCCTTAAACAGAATAAAATCGATGTAGTCATAACAGATATTATTATGCCTGAGGGCTCGGGTATTGATCTGCTGAATCACGTTCATGAAGTTGATCCTCACATGCCTGTGATACTAATGACAGCCCATGCGGATCTGGAAAAAATGATTGACGCAATCAAGATGGGTGCCTTTGATTTCATTATGAAACCAATCAGCATTGATCTTTTTACCCACGCTGTTGAGAAAGCGGTCATTCACAGGAACATGGCCCAGGTGGAAAATGACTACCGGCATTTGCTCGAGGACTTTAACCAGGAGATCGAAAGTCTCGTAGCAGAGCGGACGATGAGTCTCATGGCATTAACGGTTGCAGATAAAATCAGAAACCCCGCTACTGTTATCGGGCTGATCTGCAGGAGGCTTCTTGACAGGAAAGGTGATCAGGATGAACTGGACAATAAATTAAATGAAGTCATACAGGAGGTCGGGAAAATTGACACGATTGTAAATGATTTCGAGGCATTACTGAAAAGCAAAAAGTCAATATTTAAGTATGAAGATCTCAATGAAAATGTGGAAAGTGTACTTCGTGTTCTGGTAGATAATGCATCAGCAAAAGGAGTGGAGATTCATTTCAGTCCATCTGAGCGCCCATTAAAAATTAACTCTCAAAAGAACCTTCTGAGGATTGCTGTATCGCATGTCATCAATAACGCTATTGAAAGCTCTCCGGAAGGCGGCAAGGTGTCAGCAGTAATACGGCAGGAAGATGATGCCGCGGTCCTTTCAATATCAGATACAGGGGAAGGCATTCCTGAGAGTGAAATTGACAGGATATTCGATCCCATGTTCAGTACAAAAGAGCAGCGTTTTGGCATGGGTCTGTCATTGGTGAAACAAATTATTACCGAACACATGGGTGATATTCATGTCCTGAGCAGTCCCGATGAGGGCACAACATTTACGATACAACTCCCTTTAAAATGGATTAATGCATCATAAGAAAAATGGAGGATGAAAGCAGTTATTCTCTGATGATCATAAAAGGAATTATATTAAGCTGCTTTTTTATGTCCTGCATAATACGCTTCCCTTCATTCATGGTTTTTATTCCGTGAATACGGACTTTATGTAAGTTGCCAGGTTTCTCCGAATATACGAAGAGATATTCAGGCTTCAAATTACTAATGAGTTCTTCTGCATTCTTCAGCTTTCTGAAAGCACCGACCTGTATGATAAACTTGTAGTCACCGCTTGATGATACTTCATCGACGGCTGCTTTGCGAAGACTGTCTGACATATCCTGGCTCAAGTTCAATAACTTTTTGTATTCATCCAATGCAGCTATAAGGTTATCAAGCTTTATGTAGGAAAGAGTAAGGTCAGAGTGAGCACGGATATAGGCAGGATTTATGAGCAGTGCCTTTTTAAAAGCTCCGGCTGCGTCTTCGTAGTGCCCCGTATTGTACAGAGAGACCCCTATGTTGTAATAATTGTCAGCATCGAGATGCCTGGTAGTCACGATTTCATCGGTTGTAACAGGCTGCTGTTTAACAGCGGGTTCCTCATGAGAGGGAAGTGGTACTTTCTCCACGGCTGGAATACTGTCCGGGGCTGGAGTGGTCTGCCCGGTTTCTTCACTATCATTTATGCCGGTATCTGAATTATCTATATCGGGTGTTGATAAGACAAGTGCTGCAGGATCTGTATTCACCTTTTCGTTTCCAGTTGACTTACATGATTGAAATAATAAAGCGGTTGATAGTATCAGTAAGGATATGAAAAACTTCTGTGTCATGTTTATTCCTCCAAAATGGTTCATTGCTATTATACCAGCGGTAATATGAAAGTGTTCAAGTATTTTAATGGAGGCAGCGGGGTGGTCTGAGTATAGCGTATAGAAGGACGGGCAGGCCTGTTTAGGAAGAATTAGTCAGCAGTGGATAGAGGATAGAATTCTCTTTTTTTATGCGTTCACATAGTGTGCTAAATATCTTTCTGGTTTCTGCAATAAACTCTTCAGGCTTTTCCTGGATTACTGCAGCATGCGGCCACCCTGAAAGGTAATGTTTAAATGCCTTGTCGATGCCTCCCATTTCTTCAATATATATTTTTGCCAGTTTACTAATATGTTTATCAGGATGCCGGAACAGTGCAGGATAAAGAGCTTCATCTTCCTGTCTTAAATGAGCCCCGAGGTTGTCCGATAGTTCGAGTAACAGTCCGTATATATATGTGGCGTCTTTTGATAATTCATCAGTAATTAAACGTGATGAAATATCGTCAACTACCTTCAGGATTTCTTTATGTTGAATGATCAGGTTTTTGGTTACGCTCATTATGATGTCTCCTGTATACTTCTATTATACTTATTCAGAGGAAGAGACTCACTTTTACGGTTAAAGCACTATGTTAATAGCGTGCTGTGATCAGATATGAAGCAATGAACAGGTCTGCTCAACAGCATCTGCAATAAAAGAAAGGTGAAGCTAGAGCATGAATTCAGCAAGGTTTATATTATATTTGCCAGGATCCATTACGTTTGTAATCGATCGCGGAGTCTCTTGCCTTATCGATAAAATGTTTCTCTGATATGTGGTCCATAATGACCCGTTTTGCGCTTTCGGAGCATCCTGCAGGGGGCTGAAATGCTATTTTGTATGGAGTTGTGCCGGGACCATATTGTGGGATACTATAGATAGAGCTATAAAACAAAGGTATGAAGAAATGAAAACTACAATTGTGTGCGGTGTACTTGGGGCCGGAAAGACCACTTTTCTGAGGAATATTCTCAAAGGTGGCACAGAAAAAACCGTTGTCCTGGTCAATGATTTCGGCAGTGTTGGTATAGATGGAGAGATCCTTTCTGTCGGCGGCATTGAAACAATAGAAATGCCCAGTGGCTGTGTCTGCTGCACACTTCGGTTTGACCTTATTACTACAATTGAGAAAATTGTTAAAGATATGCGTCCGGACCACCTGTTTATAGAACCGAGCGGCGTAGCCTCTCCTACGGGTGTTATTGATGTTTTGGACACGCTGAAGTTAAAGCAGGTGACAGTTGTTGGAATAATCGACGTAACCGAGTTTATTGAAGACTATGAAGCTGAAATGTACGGGTGGTTCTTTAAGAGTCAGGTAACATGTTCGGACATTATTCTTGTTAATAAAGTCGACCTTGCTGATGCCGGTAAAGTGACTAAAACTGTACAACTGATCGAGAAGATAAATCCCAAAGCCGTAATTGTGCCTACGGTCAATGCTGAATTGAGCGAAGAATTATTACAGCATAAGAGAAATGTTCCAGGAAAAACAGACGTTCAAGGGCATACGCTGCGGTTTGAGACCCTTGCCCTGCGGCTTGATAAAACAGCAGATATTGATCGGATAACAAGCTTCTTTGAGATGCTTGCCAGTGGTGAATGCGGAAAAATTGTGAGGGCCAAAGGCCTTGTGCAGACAGGCCAGGGGCCCTATCGTTTCGACCTTGCTTCGAAACAGGTAGCGGCAGTTCCATTTGATGTAGAACTCAAAGAAAGCCGTATCATTGTAATAGGAACTGACCTTGATGAGGAAAAGATACGTATAGAGATTGGTTAGATAGTTCAGACAGTCTGAGAGCGCAGCGGTCTGTAAGTGGCACGGTCAGAAAGTCGGAAAGTCAGCCAGTCCGTTAAATTGTTACACCCGTTGGTGGAACAAATGTCCGCTGAGCTAATTCTTTATCAACCATAAACAGTCCGCCAGGATTATTTTCATTGAGCTTCAGGCTCTGGACTACGTCGTCGGCAGATGCTTCCTCTTCAACCTGTTCATTAACATACCACTGTAGAAAACTGTTCGTAGCATGATCTTTCAGCTCAAGGGAAAGGTCTACCAGGCTGTTAATGAGGGCTGTAACGGCCTGTTCATGTTTGTATACTTCTTCAAAAGTCTCCAGGGGAGAATTCCACTCTGATGGAGGGGCTTTTATTTCTGACAGAACGACCCTGCCTCCACGTGCTGTTAAAAAGTCATAAAATTTCTTGACATGGGCCTGTTCTTCCATTGCCTGAACTCTCATCCAGCCGGCACAGCCCTTCAAGTTTATTGAATCAAAGTATGCGGACATGGATAAGTAAAGATATGAAGAGTATAGCTCCCAGTTAATCTGTTTATTAATAGCGTTTTGCATTTCTTCCTTGATCATTGTTTTCCTCCTGCGGTATACGGTTTATAAATATTGTACTATAACTGGTTTTTTAAAAATGAATAATAAAAAAGTGATATAGTGAGTGAATGTAAATATGCAATTCAATAAAAGTCGAAATAATCGCCAGTTACGCTGCATTGATTTTTTGATGTATAATGCTTGTGCAGGTAGTATTTTTATTGATGAAGGTTAATGTTTTGAATATATTTGCCGATATATATATCGTAACGGGATATAGCTATTAATTACGGATTTCATTTCAATGAATAATATAGATATACGTCTAACAAAAGAAGAGAAACAGACAAACAGGCTCTGGGTTATCTCCGAGGGGAACATAATCAATCTTGATCCCAGCAGTATCTGCGAAGAGCCTGTATCAGGGCCTGTTACTGAATATAGAATTTCAGATCTCGGCCGCTACCTGCTTGATCCGAACCCCATAACTCTGGAGGAAAAGGTAATCGGCTGCAAGGTTAAGTACAAACGTAAATCATCGGGCGGCTTAAGAAACTTCTTTAAGATAAATGGATCGGCCAAAAACAATAAGTCAGGAAATGAGCGTAAAGTAGAAGAACTTATTTCAACGTCAAAGACCGGAGCACCCGAACTGGAAGATGAAGATCTGAATGCGCACTTTATAAAAATCGGCGAAATGCTCAGGCCCTACAACCCTGTTCAGAAGAAACTTGCGTCTCTGGAAAGAGAAAATATTGAAGATATTACTGCCATTTGCGAGGAAGTCGGGCATACACGCTATCCATTGAATCTGCAGGGCACCGTTGAAGAGAAGATCAACTTTGTCTCTCGGTCCCTTTCTCAGAAAGCAAAGGTAGTTTTTAATAAGGCCTATCTCCTGAACGGTTTGTTTGAGCTTAGGGGCTTTAAGTGTAACACCTATAATCCTGATAATTTCTTCAGACTGATCAAATTTAACCAGAATGATAAGCCGAGATATTATGTTGTGGACAGCAACTTCAAGTTTGAATTCTGGGTGAATGACAACTCACTGGTCAACTATATGCATATCATTGAACAGGCCGTGAAGAGTGATCAGAAACTAAGGGAAGCGCTCCTTCTGTGCATTCATGGAACAGCAAAACCTCTGAAACTCTTTTTTTCGAAGAAACTGGAGCAGAGATATTCCGATATATATCTGCCATCCACCTACCGGGAAGTTTTTAGTGCCTTTAACATCGGCCAGAGTGAAAAGGATACAATTACAAAGGCCCTCAACGATTATCAATACATCGTGTTTTTTAATTATATTCCGGGTTCAACTGACGGCAAGCAGAAATTGTTTACCAATATATCTGTACTGCATGACCTGAAAGCACTTGAGCCTATCAGGACCCAGGCACCGGAAGTTTATTCTGAAATCACAAAGAAAATATGTGTGTCTGACGCAGGGAAGCTTTATCTGCTGGATTCTATAAGGGAGTCCCAGAATGTATAGCAATTACAATGAAAACGACTATAAGTGGATAAAAGAGCTGCTGCATTATCCCGTAACGCTGCAGAAGCATCTCAATTACCTTAAAGATACTTCTCAGATAAAAGTGCCTGATGATCCTATTGAAAAAGTTATTTTTCAGGACAATGCAAAAAAAGCAATCCGTAAAATCGCCCAGAATAAAGGTCATATGCTTATGGTCGGCAAGCCCGGCACAGGGAAGTCTCTGCTGGCTACCATGTTTAAACATGTGCTTGATAAGTCGATGGGAGACTATATTAGACCCAAGAAGACTATCGCTGCATATCCAGGCAAAGACAGTAATCATGTTCGGTTTGCCTATGTTGATTCTAAAAAATTGGACAGCTGTATTGCAGGTGTCCGCTCGGAGATTGAGGAGGCAAGAAATAGTGTTGAGGAGTTTTCTCTTGCCGAGCAGATTGATACTATTCGAAAGGTCAAAAAGTTTCTGCTATTTGCAACAGGAATAAGTATTGTAGCCGGCCTGTTTAATCCTGTTGCTTTTGTAATGACCGGTCTTACTGGAATCGGCGCCATCTTCATGTTCATCCAGGAGAACAACAATAAAGTCCAGGAGAAAATTCAGCGAGAATCCCAGGCAGGTAAAACTATATCTGTAAAACCCATTTCTGATCTTGTACCGGAAATACTCTATGACCCGAGAAAAGACACTGATCTAATGGTGACTGTTTCAGAGCCGAACTCAAAGAATATGAAAGGTGGTTTCAGGCACGACCCATACCAGTCCGGTAATTTACAAACTCCAATCCACCAGCGAGCATATATAGGGGCCCATGCAAAGGCGCCGATTATTTATATTGACGAGTTGAAGAACCTTGTTAAGACTCGCTATATGCCGAGCCTGCTTGAGATTATGCAGAATAAGGAATATATCCTGGAGGGTGGAAAAAACACCGGAAGCGGGGCCGCTGACAGGTCTGAAAATGAACTAAAGGCGGACAATATAATTATTGCCTGCTGCAATCACGATACATTGATGCATCTTCAGGAGGAAGGTGATGGTGCGTTCCTGAGCAGGATTGAAGACAAGGGTGAAATTATACAGATGGAAGCAGCTGTGCCAGAAACATCGGACCACGTTCGGCAGGTTGCCCAATATATTAAGCAGGAGATTATTAATCTTGAAGCGGATTTCCAGGACACATGGGGAGAGGTCTTTAAGAAAGAAGGCCACCGGGGTGTACGGAGGAGAAGCGAACAGATATTCGGCAAAAAACTGCCTATGGATTACAAGCTTGAAGTGAGAGAATTTTCACAGGACGCTGTTGCGGAAATTGTAAAGGAACTCCGCTGCCGCAGCTCCGATGGTAAACTGAGCTGTCTGCTTCGACCCATTAACGGAATCATCAAAACCGCTGAGCTTGATGCGATTGTGGACAATTCCGATCTGGTTGAACCAAAACACATACGCACCGCCTTAGACGAGCATCTGAGTCTTGAAGGTGCCATGTCCAAAGAGATTATCGAGCACAAAAAGGACCTGAAAAAATATATTACCTCCATGACGGATTCGATCGGTTATGTTGTCGGATTGGCAGTAATCAATTCACGAGCCAGCGGACAGATGTTCGGACAGCCGCTGCCAATACATTGTCAGATCAATACCGGAGGATCGGATATTATAACTGCACCGGGGAAGATAGGCGACATTGCCAAAGCAGCTGCTCAGAACGTCAGGGCTTCAATTAAGAGACTGTTAAGAAGGATTGAGGCCCCCTATGTCGGATATGAAATGCATATTGAATATGTTCAGGCACATGGAGGAGTTGAAGGAGACAGTGCATCCGTTGCAATGGACGTCGGCCTTATATCGGATTACATTCAGCAGCCTGTAAACCAGAAATACGGGATAACCGGTTCTTTGACAGGAGATATTATTCTTGCCGTAGGAGGCGTTACTGAGAAAGTAAGGTCAATCATGGATACGGACCTAACCATGGAAGGCGCGTGTATTCCATGGCAGAACAAATATGATGTAGAGCCCCTTCTGGT
>PIVU01000430.1 GCA_003354025.1 Nitrospirota bacterium | reverse complement strand
CAGCCTGTTGAAAAAGAGATTGCGGTAAATATTACAAACTAAGCCAAGTATCAATGATTGTAATTTGGTATGGCCAACTAAGCAAAAAAGCTGTTCCAGATCGAAATTGCCAGCACCATCGGGCTGGCTGGAGTAGGTTTATGGGGTGATTTTCTCGGTTTTAGCAATCGTTTTATGTTTTGTCCTGCCGCCCTCATTAATCCTTCAATATTTGTCTTGGCTAATCGTCGTAATCGAAATTTTCTCATGCCATGCCATTGTTTGCCTTCACCGAATAACGGCTCGACCCAGACTTGCCGTTTTCGCATCGCTTTCTTGTAGGCTTCTGTCTCGCGATAGGCAGATGCTCTATCCAGTATCCCCTGAAAAAACGATTGAGCGATATATCGCCCACTCTTACTTTTTGTACACTTCGGTTTCATCGGGCAGGTGTTGCAGAATTTTTTATCTGCCCGGTATAGAAATCTCTGCTCGCTATAACTACGCTTATACAAGGGCATGAAATGCCCTTGTGGGCAAATAAAAAGATCACGTTCGGTATCGTATTGAAAATGATGAGCCGGATAGAAATCGTTCTTTTGGCTGAAATCAGAGGTGGGGGTATAAGCTCGGATACCATCCTGCTCTAGCCCAACGATATTGTAAACAGTGCCATATTTGGCATCACCAACGGCAATATCGGGGTGTAGCCTCCAACGGAAACGTATCCAACGCACCAGATCAAGCATTGGGGTATTATCCATAATTGATGCTGGCGTGACTAGCGCTGCCAGAATAATTCGTTCCTTACCACCATCAATCACATAATGAGTGTGGTATCCGAGTTTAGCTCTGTCCCCGGTGAAGCGGCTCATGGGACTGGCATCTGGATCAGTTTTGTTGACCCAGTAATCTGCTTTGCGCCTGTAGACATTCCTGCGCCTGCCTGTTATTCGAGTTCCATCATACTTTTGGAATAGCTTGCGTCCACCGTATCTGACTTCTTCTTGATCTGTTCCCAAATCAACTGTTCCATCAGGATTCTGTTGGGTGTTAAATAATTCCTCAAGATGCTGTTGAGCATTATGATAGAAACGCGGGATCATGGAATTGATATTGGCGTTGGCATGTACCTTAGTGCCATCAAAGTACAGTTCTTTTCCCCACACCAGGCCAGCTTGAATGCATAACTCAACAATGTGTTCAAAGAAACGCTGAAACACTTCCACACCATAGCGATCTCGTATCTTGGTCAGAGAACTGTGATTCGGAACGTTTTCATCCAAATCGTAGCCAATATACCAACGAAAAGCCATATTAACCGGAACTTGTCCCATAAGTTGTCGTTCGGAGCGAATGCCTTCGAAGAACATAATCAGTTGCAACTTGAAGAATACAACTGGATCGACTGATGGTCTGCCAAAAGATGAATAATAATCTTTCACCAGGTCGCGAACGAAAGACAAATCCAATTCATCCTCAACTTTGCGGTAGAAATGATCTTCTGGTACAAGCTGCTCTAAGCACACTTGCGGGTGCACTTTGAACTTCCGTTCTTTGATATCCATCATACGCATTCATCCTGTCGTTCCATGACAGGTATTGTACAAATTCCACAAACTAAATACCAACTTCTTTTTCAACA
>PIVU01000025.1 GCA_003354025.1 Nitrospirota bacterium | reverse complement strand
AACATTACCCTATAGTACCACTGTGAATTCAGATGGGAAGGTAAAATTACCAGGGACCAGACATGGGTATTTGAAAAGCAGGCATTAAAAAAGGCCTCTGCTATTTAAACAGAAGCCTTTCTTTATTAGAAATATGAATTTTATCAGGAAGCGGTTTTTACTTCATCGCTTCTTAGTTCTTTCAATTTAGTTCTCATGCTGTCAAGAAGCGCCGCAAAAGACTCTTTCTTGATAATTCTGTTATATTGACTGCGGTAAGTACTTATAAAACTCACGCCTTCAATGACCACATCATATACCCACCACTCCCCCTTCTTGTTTATAAGCTTGTAGTCAATGGGGATTTCAACGCTTTTTGTAACAATGGTAGTTTTAACGACGCTGTATTTTCCTTTTTTCTTAATTGTCTCTTTGTCATAGGTTACTTTCTCGTTAGTATATGCTTCAATTTTGCTAATGTATGACGCTTCCAGCAAATCGGAGAAAATTCCAACAAACTGGGTCTTCTCTTCAGGAGTCCTTTTCTTCCAGTGTTTGGCAAGAGAACGCTTGGACATCTCCTCAAAGTGAAAACGCCCTCTGAGTTTAGCGCTTATCCTGTCACGTCTTTCATCCGTCTTTTCAGGCTGCGAGAGTTCCTTGTCTCTCATAATCTCAAGGACTGAATCGATTGTTGACTGTATGGCGCCGATTGGACTATGACCGGCCTTTATCGGTGCTATACTGAATATGAATATCACAGCAATAATAATCAGGGATATTTTCGTTTTCATTCTCATCTTCCTCTCATAGGTAATTGTGCACAGTAGTATTCAGCAAACTTATTCTTTCTCAAAAATATACTTACTGATCAACTCCTCAAGCTCAAGCGCGGATTCAGTCTCAAGTATCTCACCATCACTGTCAATGAACTCGTCTGCACCGCCGGTTTTAATCTTTACATACTTATCTCCTATTATACCCTGTGTCCGTATAGATGCAATCACATCCTCCTGCAGCTTCACTTCAGGATCAATCATCATTTCAACCGACGCTTCATAGTCTTGCAGATCTATTTTTATCACTTTGCCCACAGGCACACCGGCTATTTCAACACTTGCGCCCTCCTTGAGGCCGGAAACGTTTTCAAAACTGGCCTTCACTTTATACTGTTCCGATCCGAACAGATTCATCCCACCAAGGTTTACTGACAGGTAACCGAGACTTAGAAGCCCTGCAACAATAAAAATACCCACACCGGTTTCAATAGTAAATTTCTTCATATTATTTCCTCCACTTCACTTGAATAAAGCGATCCCATAGTTTTTTCCACAAATTCTTTCACTGCCGGATCATCGGACAGTTGAAACTCTTCTGGGGTAATACAGCTCTGCATGACCCCGTTATACAGCAAAGCTACATAGTCAGCAAGCTTGAATATCTTGGGAACATCATGGCTGACTATGACGGCAGTATATTTAAGCTGCGCCTGGGTCCGGAAAAAAGCCCTGTATATTTCATTGCTCTTCGCAACATCCAGACCCGTAGTAGGTTCGTCAAAGAAGATGATTTTAGGATCCAGAACAAGCGCCCGGGCAAGCCCGACACGTTTTTTCATTCCGCCGCTGATTTGGGCAGGATACTTGTCATTGCTCCCAACAACATCCATTAATTCCAGTCTCTCTTCTACAATACCCTTTATTTTGCTTTCCGGAAATTTCGTCCGTTCTCTCAGAGGCAGGGCAACATTGTCATAAACTGTCATAGAATCAAAGAGGGCCGAGTTCTGAAAAAGCACGCCGAACTCCATTCTGATCTTTCTCAGATCCTTCTTGCTGATATTGTTGATGTCCTGGCCAAAGACCTTTACCTGTCCGCTGTCAGGTGATATAAGACCAAGGCTGTGCTTTATTATCTGGCTCTTCCCCTGACCGCTTCCACCGACAATAACAGTGGTTTTCCCTTCATCGATCGAGAGGTTGACGCCTTTAAGGACCTCCTGAGATCCGTATGATTTTCTTACATCAATAAGTTCAATGACCGCGCTCATAATTAAAGGAGAAACGACGTTACCAGGTAGTTAAATACCAGTATCGACACTGAAGATAATACGACAGCACTGGTAGTAACATTACTGACACCTTCAGCTCCAAACCCTCCTCCCTTTGTCATATGTACATAAAAACCCTTTGCTGAACTAATCCAAATGATAAGCAGACCGAAACACAATGGCTTCAGCAGCCCCATCTGAATATCCTCCATACCGACATTGCTGTACATGCTCGACCAGAATGACCCTTCATTCCCTCCGAGCATTTTCACACCGACAAGATATCCGCAGAATATTCCTACTACATCATATATTGCTGTCAGCAGGGGCATGGAAATAATCCCGGCAACAAACTTGGGTGCGATTACAAATTTATGGGGATCAATTGCCATACACTCCAGCGCATCAATCTGCTCCGAGATTCTCATTATTCCTATCTCTGCGCATATTGCAGACCCTGCCCTGCCCGTTACCATAAGTGCGGCAAGCACAGGCCCAAGCTCTCTGATAATGCCCAGTGACACAAAAGAACCAAGAATACCCTCTACCCCGACTTTGCTTAATGTGTGATAGCCCTGCAAGGCCAGCACCATACCGGTAAACGCGCCGGTAAACACAATGACAAACAGTGACTTGGAGCCGATGATGTATATCTGCTTCAAGATAGGGGCAAGCTTGTACGGGGGTTTAAAGATATTGACAACAACAAGGACAAGGAATACCCCCATCCTTCCAATCTGGTCAAACTGGTATAATGCGGCTGCACCTAATTTTCCAAATAAATTTGTCATAGTTATCTATACTCAACAGAGTAGTTAGTTATTATACTTATTTCCATAGACTCTTGAAACCTTTTATAAAAATAATTAAATACGGCGGCTGACAATTCAGTAAGCCCGCAAAGCGACCGGCTTCATCCCTCATTGTTTATTCCTGCTACAGATCATACCCGCTGACTGCATTGATAATTGAAGTCCTGTGCATTTCACTCAATACCCTGTGATTTCAAACACGCTGAAATTTCACAGTACTTTTTTCAAAATGTGCGGAATAGCTCACATACATTAACAAAACATTAAAACATATCATAACACCTTAAATTTATTCACCTTTCCCCACACAGACTGCCGGGCATTCTTCTTGCAATATACAATTCAGGGAGAGGGATATGACAAAGGTTACATCAACATTATTAAATAACAACGGGGCAAAAAACCGGCAGTACCAATGGGGAGGTAAATAGGTATGCAAAAACTAAATTGCTGGGAAATCAAGAAATGCGGTAGAGAGCCAGGCGGAGCAAATTCGTCCAGACTAGGGATTTGCTCTGCAGCAGCCGACACTGCAAGCAACGGCATCAACGGCGGCAAAAACGGGGGACGCGTATGCTGGACCATTGCGGGCACTTTCTGCGGCAGTGCAGTAGACTGTAAGTTTGCAGGCCAGCAGGCTTCATGCATGGCCTGTGATGTCTTCAGACAAACCAAGGCTGAAGAAGGTCCGGGATTCAGTATGATGAAGTCAGCAGGAGCCTGCACCACTCAGGGCTGATAATAATCTGGACAGAAACTACTCTACTTAAAGTTAAGGTTTAAAGGCCTTAGCTTTTTCTTTGTTATACTTTCCAAATCATAATATGATTTCTACTAATATTTAAGAGGAAATAAAAGAGTAAAAGTTGACCCCTTACCCTCTCTACTTTCAACTTTGATAGTACCTTTATGCTCGTCCATAATTTTTTTACAGATCGCAAGACCCAGCCCGATACCGTCCCCTACACCAACCGCTTTTGTAGTAAAAAAGGGTTCAAAAATATTATGCAGCTCACTGTTGGACATCCCCTTGCCTGTGTCAGTCACCCGCAATGCAAAATAAGAATCGCCGCCAATTGATTCTATACCTGTAGCTATTATTATCCTTCCGCCGTCCTGCATAGCTTCAGCTGAGTTCGATATAAGATTGTCTATAACTTCCCTGACCTGCTCCTTATCAACAGGTACCTGGGCGGCCTGGTCATGGTAATTAGTTTGGAAGTGAATCGTTTTTTCCTTGTACAGAAGTTTCATGACCCTCAATGACTCATTAATTATCTCTATAATATTGTGTTTTCCCTTTTGAATATGCTCCTGCCTCGTAAAACTCAGAACACTTCTTAATATTCTTTCAAGCCTGGTCGCTTCCGAGACGATGATGTCTGTATATTCCCTTTCCTTATCTCCCCAGGTCACAGCTCTGCCAAGCCTTTTTGCGAGACCGCCAAGAACAGTTATAGGGTTTCTGATTTCATGGGCCACATTCGCGGTAATTCTACCCAGAGCCGATAACTTTTCGGACTGAATAAGCCTGTCCTGCAATTTTTCCTTTTCCAACTCGGTAGTTCTATGTTCAATTATTCCTGCCAGCGTATTGGCAACGGAAAGCAGAAATTTCTCTTCCTGCTCATCTCTGATATGTCCTTCCTTCAATACAAGGCTCAGGACTCCATAAACGTGATCACCGGAACTGATAGGAACACAGTATTGACCGTGAGGAAACTTTTCAGGAGCTTTCCTTTCATTCCCTGTCACATCGTTGGAAAAAGCAATCTCACAACTGGATGCCGCCTGCCCGCAAAGATCACAACCAACAGGAACACGTGAAAAGCCGGACAACTCTTCCGGACTAAACCCGCGCTGGGCCTTCATCACCAATACTCCAGGGTCATCTTCAATAAGGTAGATCAATCCCTTGGACTGGGGAGATATAAAAGGTATTTCCAGAATTTGATCAAGAATAATGTTCAATTGTTCATCAAGAGATATTGATTCGAGAGAAACCTTTAGGATTGAGCTTATTGTATGTTCGTAGTAAGAACTTTTTCCGATTCTTTCTTCAGTAATTTTTCTCTCGGTAATATCTTCAATAATTCCATCAATCCACATAATACTGCCTTGTTCATCATATTGGACTTTCGAAGTACATTCTCCGATGATGTGGGTACCGTCTTTCTTTTTCAAACGGATTTCCTTATCCTTCAAAAAACCATTTTTCATGGCCTCTTCAATAAACATCTTTCTTTCTGAAGGATTCTGATAAAGAGAAGAGACGTCAACTTCCATAAATTCTTCAACTGATTTGTAGCCGAACATTTTTGCAATTGCAGGATTTGCCTGAAGAAATTTACCATGGGGGCCGCCGGTGTTTCTATATATGCCGACATTAATGTTCTCAACAAGTGACCTGTACTGTTCTTCACTTTTCCGCAGGGCCTCATCTACCAGTCTGTGTTCAGCTTCAAACATCTCCAGCTCTTTTACTCTGCGACGCAAACTTTCAATTTCATTTAGCTCAGGAGAATCTGTTTCGTGATTATCTTTCATCTTTGCCTTTCAGACTGTGAACAAGATGCAAGGTCACATTATGAGAAAAGTAATATGCCTAATGCAATTATAGCAAATCAATGAAGAGTCGGCATTGTCGTTTCAGCAGGAGAGAAAGGGGCTATACAATGTCATAAGCTAACACAGTTGCAACTACATAATTCCGGTAACTCTTACAATCTCTTCAACGGTTGTTATGCCTTTCAACAATTTATCCAGAGCGCCTTCTTTAAGAGAGATAAGTCCTTCACTGACAGCGATCTGCTTTATTTTCGCCGGAGTGCTTTTGCTCTCGATTGCGTCACGTATCTTATCTGAGATTTCCATGACTTCAAAAATCCCTGTCCTGCCCAGGTAGCCCGTACCCCTGCACTGAGGACATCCGGCACCTACAGATATTTCATATGGTTTTTTTTCATCATACTGGATCCCGAGTATTCTGCACTCATCCTCTGACAGGTAGTCCTTTTCTGCACAATGACTGCAAACCTTTCTTACCAGTCTCTGGGCTACTACCCCCGTTAGTATGGAGTTAATCAGAAAAGGCTGGACACCGAGATCAATCAGCCTGGTAATGGTACCCGGCGCATCATTTGTATGCAGGGTCGACATAACAAGGTGGCCTGTCAGGGCCGCCTGCATCGCGTTTTCAGCTGTCTCATAATCCCTAATTTCACCTACCATTATCACGTCAGGGTCCTGCCTTAGAATGTTCCTGAGACTGCTGGCAAAGGTAATGCCGAGCTGAGGCTGTACTGATATTTGATTAAACTCTTCATAGACCATTTCAACAGGGTCTTCTATTGTTGTCAGGTTTACATCACTGGTTGATAATATTTTCAATGCAGAATAAAGAGTTGTTGTTTTACCGCTTCCGGTAGGACCGGTTACCAGTATCAGTCCATAGGGGGCTGAAATGAGAGTCCTGAATATCCCGAGCTCATTTTGTGAAAATCCGAGTTCATCAATTTCCTGCATAAGTATACCGGGGTCAAATATCCTCATCACGATCTTCTCCCCGAAAGCAACAGGCAGCGTTGATACACGAAGCTCAATCTCCTTGCCATTCTGAACAGTTTTAATCCTGCCGTCCTGCGGCTTGCGCTTTTCAGCTATGTCCATACGTGAAAGTGTCTTTATTCGCGAAGCAAGCGCAGGGAACACAACCCTGGGCATCTTGTGTATATTGTGCAGCACACCATCGATCCTGAACCTTACAAGGCAGTGGTCCCTCTTTGGCTCTATATGAATATCCGACGCTCTCTGCGCGTAGGCGTAATGCAGCAGGTATTCCACGGCATTGATTATATGCTGATCATTTGCAGCAAGCTCTGAAATTGATTTCAGTTTAACGTATTGTTCAAGATTACCAAGGTCATTCTGCGAAGACAGTTCTCCCTGTGCAGCTGTAATGGAAAACTGAAATCCATAGAATTCCGTGATAATCTTCATGATGTCAGACCTCAGAGAGACCACGACTTCGACATCATAACCATTTGACTGCCTGATCCTGTCAACTCCTTCACGTTCAAAGGGGTTAGATGTCGCAATTGTAAGAATATTCCCGGCAACCCTGATTGGAACAAGTTCGTGCTTAATTGCATAGGGTCTTGAAATGATTTTTGTAACAACATGAGCATCAAGTTTTACAGGATCGATTTTCAAATAGGGAAACCCGAAATGATCTGCGATGGCCTGCATGATCATATCCTCATTCAATGCGTCTTTTCCGTCTCTGATTGGGAATTCCATAGCATCAATAACATCTACAATAGATATATCACTCTGCCTTTTCATTCCCTGAGGTACAGCAGCACCTTTTGTTTCTCTGGACTTATATATTCTCCGCCTGAACATATCCTCCTTTGACACAATGTCAGAGATCTGCTCATCCGTCAAAAGCCCGGCTGACAAGAGAATGTTAAATACAGCGTCATTTGTTTTATTACTCATAATTTAATTATTATCCCATAAATCTGTGAAAAGAACGAAGAGAAGGTACACGAGCTCTTTTGCCCGGGCAATCATCACTCTCATTATTCGTTAATATATACGTACTTAACGTAACAAACGCAATAAACCTTTAGACTGTTTTGAAAGAATTTCAGCACCGTGGTTGATAGCTAGACCTACATTAGTAGTGCTAGTCCCGCTTATAAGGGAGAGAAAAAGTCTCCGGACGAAATTTTATAATTCCGGCACCGGCAATGGAAAATAACATAATATGAGCGATAATTTTCATATACCGCTTACTGCCCGCAATCAGCACCCGTAGATATAGAGTATTTCTCATATAACAAATAGCTTCTTAAAGTGCAGACGGTGATAAAACAGTTAACAGGAAATGCAGTCAGCCTACTCCACTATTTCAAGAACGCAACGCATCTTAAGCTTCGTACCTGCAGCGCCTAAAATGGTCCTTATTGCCCGTGCTGTATTACCCTGCTTTCCAATAACTTTGCCAATATCGCTTTTATCAACACGCAGTTCAAAAACAATTGTCCGTTCTCCCTCTACCTGTTGTACCGAAACATCCTCCGGCTTATCTACGAGGGCTTTTGCAATATCTTCTAGAAGTGCTTTCATGTACTCCTCCATTTCAATATTAATTGTGCTCTGAATGAACTACGGGCATTCCATTACAGCCGTAATTAATCAGTGTTGTGATATTTAAAGGAAACATTGATCCTGGCCCGATAGGCCTTAATCTTCCCGTCTTCAAGCTGCATATCCAGCTTAACAACTTCGACAACCCGAAGATCCCTAATCGATTTTGTTGCCATGTCCACTGCCGATTCCGCAGCCTTTTCCCACGATTCAGGACTCGTCCCAACAAGCTCAATCACTTTATAAACACTCATCTGTTCTCCTTTCCAGTTTAATGGTTTTTTATCATTATCCTTCAAGTCAGCCCACTACTATTTTTCATGATGCAGAGTATCGAAAGCTGATAAATGCTCAATTCATGACAATCAACCTTTTCATGGATAACCCAAAGATAACACAATATTATCCTGCTTGCAAGATAAATATTAACCCTGTCTATTTCAGGACCAAAAGACCTTCACCTGTACAGGCTTCTTTAAATATGTCAGAACATACTTCTCTTGTACCTGCATCAGGGCCTATACGAGAATTTTTAGTGCTGGACTAGCGGGGGAGGGAATAGTAAATGTCAGCAATTCTCAACATACTGCATAATTGATATCAGCCAGATGGACTTCGGCCAATTCACTATATAAAGATGGTCGGCATGGATTTTTCGACAACGGAGCAAAAACTTCTCAAAATCAATTATTATTACATGTGCGCATTCATGTTATTTTCATAGTAATACTGATTCTAACTGCTTCGGATTTACTCGCATCAAATACGTTTATTCTGGAAGACCCTGAGCAGGTCATCATCGGAGAAAACACCACTTATACTATTCAGGATAGGGAAACCCTTGTTGAGCTCGCGAGAGATCATAGCATTGGATACAATGAGATCACTGAAGCAAACCGCAACATAGACCCCTGGGTACCTGACAAAGGCACTACCATAATAGTCCCGGGCCAGTGGCTTTTACCTGACGGCCTTGAGAACGGGATCGTAATTAACCTTGCAGAACTGAGACTGTACTATTCATTTATCCTGAACGGGAAAAGACATGTCCACACTTACGCCATCGGAACAGGAAGAAAAGGCTGGGGCACACCAACAGGCAGTTTTAAAGTCACAATAAAAGTCAAAAACCCGACCTGGAAAGTTCCTGCATCAATACGAAAAGAAAAGCCGGAGCTTCCCCTTTATGTAAAGCCCGGGCCGGACAATCCTCTCGGCAGGTACTGGATGCAGCTCTCAGCAAAGGGGTATGGGATACACGGGACAAACAGACCTTACGGTATAGGGCGAAGAGTCAGCCACGGATGTCTGCGGCTTTATCCTGACGATATTGATGCATTGTATAAACTTGTAGAACCGGGAACACCGGTGAAGATAGTCTATGAGCCCGTTAAAGCAGGAGTATTCAAAGACAAGGTATATATTGAAGTACACTGCCCCGAAGAAACATTGCCGGAGCTTATCAAAATTGCAAATGAAACTCTCGGCAGGAAAGACCTGTTGAATAAAGTCGATACAGATTTATTTATGAAAGCCGTCCACAGCGCCAACGGCCTTCCTGCCGTAATTTCAAAATAACTACTTTCTCTGTTTCATCTCAAATGCTTTCACGGCCTTTTCAGCTGCCTTGTCAGCAGTATCAGCCGCCATCTCAGCTCTGCCTGCGGCCCGCTCTGCCCTATCCGCTTCGCTGGATGCATTACCGGCTGCGCTCTCTGCTTTGTCTGCAGCACTTTCAGCACGGTCAGCTTCCATGGAAGCCTTGCTTGCCGAAGAAGCAGCGCTGTCAGCAGAAGCTTTAGCGCTATTGGCGGAGTTAACAGCACTTTCCATAAGGGCCTTGTCTTCAGGCTTCAAATTGTAAGTACAACCGGCCACCGCAAATGCAGCAACACAAATAAATACAATAAATAATCTCATAGTCCCTCCCCTCGTTTTAGTAAGTTCCAGTTGTATCACACATGGATATTAATAAAACATTCTCATGTTATTTGCAAGCACTATTTTCATTATTTGTTATTCTATGTTCATCAACCAGTCAGGAATCACAAAACAGATGTCCCCATGCCAAAACTGACATGGGGACATCTGTTAATCAATTTTTTAATGACTAAAGTGACTGACTATTTGCTCTTGATATAATTAAGCAGTCCGCCTGAGAGAATCACGTCTCTTTGTCTCTGCGTCAGACCATGCTCCGATGAATAGGTTTTACCTGTATTTGTGTCTTTAAAGGTAATGACTGACGATCCCCTCACTTCTTTGGCAAGTTCAGGAAACTCTATTCCCGCGTCCTGATCAAAGGCATCGTAAATATCAGGCTCAATTTCCAGAGGGATAATTCCGAAATTAATGAGATTGTCTTTATGAATACGGGCAAATGATTTTGCGAGAACAGCTTTAATACCCAGGAACATGGGCGCCAGTGCTGCGTGCTCCCTGCTTGAGCCCTGCCCGTAGTTGCTTCCACCGAGCACTACACCACCACCCTCTTCCTTTGCCCTTGATGGAAATGATGCGTCCACTTTTTCAAACACATGTTCCGATATCGCAGGTATATTAGACCTGAGAGGGAGGATCTTTGCACCGGCAGGCATAATATCGTCGGTTGTAATGTTGTCCCCCACTTTAAGGATAATCTTTAATTTAAGTGATTCCTCCAGCGGCTCTTTAATCGGAAATGGTTTAATGTTCGGCCCCCTCACAACTACGACCTTGTCCGGTTCATCAGACGGTGAAAGAATCATAGAGTCATCAATTAAATATTGTTCAGGAAGGCCAACAGTGACAGTCTCTGTGATAATATCTCTGGGATCGGTAATCTTGCCGGTAATTGCAGATGCTGCTGCTGTCATGGGACTGCAGAGATAAGTCTGATCATTGACAGTGCCGCTCCTGCCCGGGAAGTTGCGAGTAAATGTTCTTAATGAATTTACCCCATTGGAAGGAGACTGACCCATCCCAATACAGGGTCCGCACGTACATTCAAGCACTCTTGCACCAGCTGCTATTAAATCCGTCAGTGCCCCGTTTTCCGTTATCATCTGAAATGCCTGACGGGACCCCGGACTAATGGTAAGGCTCACATCAGGATGGACCCTCTTGCCCTTTAATATATTCGCAGCCGACATCAAGTCCGCAAAAGATGAATTCGCGCAGCTGCCGATGCAGACCTGACCGACAGAACTTCCCTCTATATCCCTGACACGTTTCACATTATCAGGGCTGGACGGGGTTGCAATTAGCGGTTCAAGCTTATTCAGGTCGATATTAATTATCTCATCATATTCATCATCAGAATCAGGTTTAAGCTCTGCCCAGTCAGCTTCACGCTGCTGCGCCTTGAGAAAAGCAAGCGTCTGCTCGTCCGAAGGGAATACCGAAGTAGTTGCGCCAAGCTCAGCGCCCATATTTGTAATTGCGGCCCTTTCAGGAACTGTGAGGTTCTTTATCCCCTCACCACCGTATTCTATAATTTTCCCCACTCCGCCTTTAACACTTAAAAGCCTGAGGACCTCAAGTATAACGTCCTTGGCGCTTACTCCTGTGCTGAATTGCCCTGTTAAATTCACCCTTACAACTTCCGGCATGACCAGCCAGAACGGTTCACCTGCCATGGCAAGGGCCACACTTAGCCCGCCAGCACCGATTGCAAGCATTCCGGCACCACCCGCATTGGGAGTATGGCTGTCAGAGCCGAGAAGGGTCTGGCCTGGCCTGGAAAAACGCTCAGTATGAAGCTGGTGGCATATCCCGTTGCCGGGCCTTGAAAAATATACTCCATATTTACTGGCTATTGTCTGCAGGAACCTGTGGTCATCGGCATTTTCAAAACCGGACTGAAGAGTATTATGATCAACATAGCTTACGGAGAGTTTTGTTTTTACCTTTGGTATTCCCATTGCTTCAAACTCAAGATACGCCATCGTACCTGTAGCGTCCTGTGTTAATGTCTGATCTATAGAAATCGCTATTTCCTCACCGGCCTTCATTTCACCCGATACCAGATGAGATGATATTAACTTCTGTGCTACGTTCATTTTTCAAATCTCCTTTTAATTATTAATCAAAATATCGAGAGTCCTTTTCCCCAACTGAAACAGAGAATATCGAATGCAGAATACAGAATAATGAATGTCGAAGTGTTTTAAAAACTTCTACATTCGAAATTGGACATTCGATATTCATTATTCGCTTTCAACTATCTTTTCAATCATAGTCTTTGCCTTTTGCAGAAGATTCCGCTCACTCTTAAAGGACAGTGTTATTAAAGCCTCGTCTATCAGATACCATCTGGCCTCATCCACTTCATCGTCATGGTCTGCGGTGTTCCCATCCAGAAATCGCATTAAAAAGAAATGGACCGTCTTGTGGATCTTTGCCATTTCATTTCTTAATGTAAACCAATAAGAAACATGCCCCAGCTCATCAATAATAACTCCATTAAGCCCGGTCTCCTCCCTTACTTCCCTTAGAGCGGCTGCAGGAGCATCCTCACCCTTATCGATCATGCCCTTGGGCAGACACCACGTTTTCTTCCCTTTAACCAGGACGAGAACAACTTCTATTGAATTGTTTGTAACACGAAATATTACACCGCCAGAAGAAACGCGCTTCTTTATAGCAGGAGGTCTTGCCATGATATATTCATCAGTTCAAGAGGTTTTTTTGAAGCCATGGGACAATAATTCTTATAGTATCGTTATATATAACAAAGCTGATCAGTAGCAGCAGCAGCGCCAGTCCGACCTTATTGGCCATCATTAGCACTTTATCACTTAAGGGCTTGCCCCTCAATGCCTCTATGGAAAGAAACATGATATGTCCCCCGTCAAGAACAGGCACCGGGAGGAGGTTTAACACCGCAAGATTTATACTGATGATCGCGATAAAATTAAAATAGGCATATGCACCGATCGAAGCAGCTTTTGCAGCGGCATCTACTATTAATATAGGACCGCCTACCTGTTTGGCGGACAGAGAACCCGAAAAGAGCTTGACGACCACCTCGATGGTGAGGACACACCAGCCCCACAATGCCTCTGTTGCTTTAAAAGGAACATCTAGCAGACTTGAACTTTCTATAATATTGGTACTGTATTTTTTTGATATACCAATTCGGCCGACAACTTTTTCATTGCCCGCTGCATCTTTAACACTTTTTGCCAATGGAGTAATCTTTATCGAAACGATCTCTTTTTCTCTGCTGAAATCAACATGAAGTTCTTTGCCTGGATTATTGGAAAAAATTTCCGCCATCTCGGTCCAGTCCCCTACGGATGAACCGTCTATGGCTACAATTATGTCATTGCTCTGAAGACCTGCTTTTTCTGCTGGTGAATCGGGCATAACATTTTCAATAGTCGTTGTAATACTGTCCATTTCAGGGATTGCAATAGGCAGTTTAAAACTCAAAAAAACAGCAAATATAAGTAAGGCAAGGACCAGGTTAAATACGGGCCCGGCAACTACGATAGCAATCCTCTTCCACACCGGCTGAAAATTAAAAGCCCGAGGTTTGTCCTCCTCTGAAAGTTCCTCTCCCGGTTCTTCTCCAAGAGGTTTTACATATCCTCCAAGGGGCACTGCCGAGAGTTGATATTCGGTCTCACCAATTTTTTTACCGATTATTTTCGGCCCGAAACCCAGGGAAAATTTCAACACCTTTACCCCGACAAGCTTTGCCACAATAAAATGACCAAGCTCATGAAAAAATATCAACAATCCAAAAAGAATCAGCGCCCAGAATATCGTCATATAGTATTATCTCCGTTTAATTGGTTATTTTACACTCTTTCCTTAATTATGTCTTCTGCCTGCCCTTTTGCCCAGTCGGACACTCCGATAACTTCTTCAATTGTATCCCCTGGGACAATACTATGCCTGTTCATGGTTTCAGAAACAATATTCGCAATGTCCGTATAGGATATCCGCTCATTCAGAAAAGCGTCTACCGCTGTTTCATTGGCAGCATTGAGAACGCAGGGCATTGTACCGCCTGCTTCCAATGCATCATAGGTTAGTTTTATTGCAGGATATTTCTCAATGTCAGGCTCATTAAATGTCAGTTCCTTTATCTTTGCAAAGTCCAGGGACGGCAGAATATCGCCAAACCGCTCGGGATAGGAGAGCGCATAACTAATCGGTCCCTGCATATCAGGAACGGACATCTGGGCGATTACACTTCCGTCAATAAAACTTACCATGGAGTGGATAATGCTCTGTGGATGAATTACTACATCGATTTTCTCAAGCGGAACATTGAAAAGCCAGTACGCCTCGATTACTTCAAGGCCTTTATTCATAAGAGTTGCCGAATCGATGGTAATTTTTCTACCCATGTCCCAATTGGGATGGTTCAGTGCCTCCGCCAGCGTCACATTTGCAAGCTCCGCTGCACTTCTGTCCCTGAAAGAACCTCCTGAGGCAGTAAGGATGATTTTCTCTACTTCATTCATGTCCCTTCCGTCCAGGCACTGGAACACCGCGCTGTGCTCACTGTCAACAGGTAAAATACTCACACCCTTTGAAGCAGCCTCGGCCATAACTATTTTCCCTGCCATGACCAGGGCCTCTTTTGTTGCGAGGGCAATGTCCTTGCCGGCTTTTATGGCCTCATATGTCGGAACAAGGCCGGGTGAGCCGACTACAGCTGAGACGACCGTGTCGATATTCCCGAGAGTAGCTACCTCAACAATCCCCTGTTCGCCAGTGAGAATTTCAACAGGAAGACCTTTCTTTTTGAGCTCTCCGGCTGCAGTTTCATCAGAAACAGCAACAACTTCGGGCTTAAATTCTTTTATCTGTTGTTCAAGGTCTTCAATACTGTTCCGTGCTGCAAGTCCAATGACACGAAATTTATCGGGATGTTTTGATACAACTTCAAGAGTGCTTTTTCCTATAGAACCCGTTGAACCCAGAATTGAAAGTTTTTTCAAAAATACCTCACTATAAAATATAATACCGGACCTGAAGTCAGCATCCCGTCAATTTTGTCCAGCACCCCTCCGTGCCCGGGAATTATTGTACTGGAATCCTTTACTTCTGCATCTCTTTTAAACATGGATTCAATTAAATCGCCGATCATCGATGTTAATCCCATTGCAGCTCCAACCATAACTATCGCTGGATAGGAAAAGCCCGGAATTCCAAACAAGCTCTTTGTCAGTACAGCTCCAATCATACCTCCCATAACACTTCCAAATGCACCTTCTACAGTCTTATTGGGACTGATTGACGGATAAAGCTTAGTCTTCCCCATATATGTACCAACATACAGCGCCATGCTATCGGACAGCCATACGCTGAAATAGAGCAAAAAAACATATCCCAGTCCATTAGCTTCCATTCTTAAAAACCACTGAAAGCTTAAGAATCCCGTTATATAAAATAACCCTGTTCCCAATGGTCCAATATGGGACATACTTCCAGAGGGTTCCTTAATAATAAGAAGCCGCAGCAGCAGCATAAAGAGCAGACCGGCCAACAGACCGTTTAGTGAGTAGGCAGGATAAAGGCATAGAACGTACAGGAGCACAGCACTGACAACAACACCGGGGGCAAGCAGTTTCACCGGCACCTTATACATTGAATAAAACTCCCACAGCGCTACCACTCCGACAACGGTCAGCAAAGCCAAAAAAAACGGCAAAGGCGGGAGAAAATACAAATATGAGATAAAAGCTGGCAGAACAATTGCTGCTACTATATGTCTCTTTACAAGTGCACTGCTTTTCTCTTTACTTCCCATTTGAACTCCGCTATTCCCTCAACAACATTTTTATTATCATTTTCACCGATTACTTCTTCCCTTTACCTGGAAGCCCCCCGAACCGTCTGTCCCTGTTCTCATATTCCGAAAGCGCGGCAATAAACTCATCACGTCCAAAGTCAGGCCACAGTATCTCTGTAAAATACAGTTCGGCATATGCAGCCTGCCAGATGAGAAAATTGCTCGTCCTCACCTCACCGCTGGTCCGTATGATTAAGTCAGGTTCCGGTATGCCAATTGTATACAGATGTTCACCGATTACCGATTCATTAATATCTTCTGCCGGAATTCCCTCTTTGATTATGTTTTGAACAGCATGGACAAGTTCGGTTCTTCCTCCATAACTTAGAGCACTCGTAACAATAAGACCCGTATTCTCCATTGTTAGCTTTTCGAATTTGTCTATTAACTTCCGAACGCCCGAGGGCAGACGTTTTATGTCCCCGATTGCCCTGAATACGATATTCAATGCATGCAGACGCTCCATTTCATTTTTCAGGTATTTGCTCAAAAACCTCATGAGAGCATTTACTTCAGCAGCGGGCCTCTGCCAATTCTCCATAGAAAAAGTGTAAAAAGTTACCGCTTCAAGCTGCTGTTCTACAGCAGTATCGATAATTTCATTGACCCGTTTGACCCCGTTTCTGTGCCCTTCAATTCTGGGCAAGCCCCTTTGCTGCGCCCATCGGCCATTCCCGTCCATAATAATTGCGGCATGCCTAATGCTCATATATTTTCACCATCAAAATTATTGGCGGGCTTAACAGAACCAATAACAATAAGTATTGTATAATTCACATTCCTGTTTAACAATTATTTTTTTCCAAAACTGTAATAATAGAGGACACTGCCCTTGACAAAATTACCTGAAAACGCGTTCTTGGCAAGAGATACCATAGTCCCTTTCGCAAGAAGAAAGAGATTATTCCCTTCAATTAAATAATCCGTAACTTTCCCGGAGATATCACTTAACACAAGATTTTCCTGCATTGAAGAGCCGTCCCACCATAGAGAATAAACCTCTGCTTCCCTTGTACCCAGCCCCGGGAGTTTAGAAACCATGGGTACTCGATTAACAACAATAACCTCCTGCCCGCGCTCTGTCTTCACAGGGAAAAGCCTGCCCCGTACAAACCATGTTTTGATCGGATTTATCAATGAGTATGATTTTTTCTTGAATGACATTACGGGTTTCCCATAGGTCCTGCGGCTCTGCCATATACCATTATTCTGAGCGTCGTACATGGTCAAATACCCTTTATCATCAAAAGACACAACATACTGCTGGCCTTTTTCCTGCCAGTCTATATATGCAAAGCCATATATATTTACTCCATCAGGCAGATGCAGCTCATAACCTGGCAGATATTCGCCTTCCTGCCATACTGTTTCATAAACATTAGAGCTGAATACCCGTTGTGAAGTATATCTTTGCATCAGCAGTTTCCTGCCTGCAGCTCTAAAGAAAAAAGGAATATTATCAGCTATTTTATGGTAGCCGGCGGAAGGATCAAATTCAACAACATATGAACTCAATCTCGAAGCACCAGTGTCTGTACTAACTACTTCCTGTTCAGACAAAGAACTCAAGTTATCTCCTTCAGTCAGAGATGTTACAAATATTTCGGCCACACCGTTGCCATTTGCATCATAAATGTCTATTGAAATATGCTTTTCCCCTCTGGCCCCCTTAATCTCCCACACTTCCTGCAATTCATCTTTCAGTGTATAAACTTTTAAAATGTTGCCGTTACTTACTACGAATTCATTCTCTCCATTGCCATCAACATCACCCATCGCAATTAACTGGCCCCGCTCCAGCTGAAAACTTCCCCAGGGCTCGAAACCAGCACCTGAAGCAATAATGAACTCCTCATATGGCTTAATCATCTCATTGATATCACTGCCCGTAACAAATGCAATATCCGCAAACATCCTTGTTTCATTCGCCCAGAACAATTTGGCATTTAAAAACTTCTTCCCATCTACTTGCGGAGTGGAAAACATTAGCACTGCATCTGCGCCAAGACCTCTGGCAATCCCGGACAAATGATCAGTCTCATAACTTGATGTATAGGCCTCCAGAATATCAAAACGTCCTGAGTCCTTTAGTGTATTGTAGAATAACTCGGACATGGCCCAGTTGGCCTTTCTGTCCTGGAAAAAGGCAAGCTTAATCTTTGCTGAAGTAATTCTTACCGGATCTCCAGCTTTAACACTGCCACTTATAATTCTGCATGCATAGAGCCCGTCCTTTGATTTCTCATTGACTTCTACTCTGCCTATATAATTCTCAGATTCACCGATTAACTCCTTTGTAACGGGATGATAAAAAGGGGCACCCTTTCTGAATACTGAAAGCCGCATTCCCTCGTTAACGGAAACTTCATTCCCCAGCTTAACCGTTGCAAGTCCACTGTCTACACTGTCCACTACACCATTCATGGGAGTGAAATATGAAAGGACACTTTCAGCAACATTGTCAACAGCAGCGCTGCTACCCTCAGCAGCATCACTGTTTGAAACATAGACTATCGAAGTCATTAATAATAAAACGAAAACCATCAAACAGTATTTTTTATATATATTCATCTAATCAATGCTCTCCATCTAATTTATTGTATTACAGCGTAATAGTATAACCTATTTTGTGTGAAGATATTAATGTCACTACTCTGGAATGGAGCAGTTCAGCCCGGCATGATATTCCGGTCATAAAAAAACTATTTATTCAGAGGGATACTGGGAACGTTTCCAAACAAATACTTAAAGTCCTCATCCTCAAACTCCAGGCCGCCGCCAACGTATATTCCTCTTCTATTTGAGTTCAGCAAGTTGTCTACACCACCGCTGACAAATACATATTTAAATATTCTATAATCGATACCGAGCCTAACATGGGCCTTGTCAGCTTTCGCCTCTTTGGCGCTGATATCCCACAAGTCAAACTTCATTCGGCCCTTATTATCAGAGAAGAAATAGTCGGCCCCAAAACCGAATGTATTTTCTATTAAACCTACCCTTAGCGTAAAGTCATCAAAACGTCTGGCAAATTGAGCTGAGAATTCAATTTTATCTTCTATTTCCTCTTCAATTACAGTAACATTGTTAGTTGTTTTCTCCGTCTTTTCTACTGACCCCATTGGATCTGAAACAATGCCGAGAATATAATATTTATCTTTATCAGGCTGCAGTGTCAGATTAAAATACCCCTTCCATTCAGCTTCTTCAGTATTATATTCAGTATGAAAATCCATAAAAGTCCTCAACCTGCCGACCACATCCAGCGACTTACCGGCTTCCCTGGACACCTTGGCTAACGACTCATACAGTTCATCCTCCTTCAATAGACGCCCCAGAGTACCTTCTCCTGCATCCAGCTTGCGTGCAATACTGCTGGTTGATTCCGATGTGACACGTATATTCTCCATGCTATCTTTAAAAGCCGTTTTATTATCCGCCAGTATCTGATCAAGTTCATTGGCCACTCGGTTTAAGTTCTCCATGAGCTCCGGGCCTTTTTCTCCCAGGTTCTTAGCCATTAGACTTATATCATCCATTACACCGGGGCCTTTGGCACTGAGAGCTTCCGTAAAACTGTCAAGCTGAACAATCAGGTTACGCAGCGGCTCCCTGTTCTCTTCAGATATCTCCCTGAGATTGCTCGTCACTGTATTCAGGTTTTGAATTGCCTCTTTGATTGCAACTCTTTCACCCTGCCCAAATATATCCTGCAGATTTTTTGTCATGTCACCAATATGTTTAGCAGCAGTTGTCAACTGGTTGGCAAGCATATCAATATCTGCAGCAGGCCTGGTATTAACAATTATCTCTCCAGACTTCATTAGAGGATGGTCCTGCGAACCGATCAAAAGTGAAAGGTACTTGTCGCCCAGCAGTCCGGACATACGAAGAGATGCAACGGCATTTGAATAAACTGTAACATCCGGATTAAGGGCAAGGGTAAGTCTGGCCTTTCCGCCTTCAAGGTTAATTCTCTCTACAACTCCCACCTCTACACCGGCTATTTTTATCCGTGACTGCTCATCAAGACCGTTGACATCATCAAAGTCCACATAAAGCCTGTATCCCCGTTCCCATAATAGAGGAAGACTTCCGATCTTGAACGTCATATATGACAGAACAATGATCACAAGTATCGCAAATATTCCCACCTTCAGTTCTGTAGATGATTTTCTCATTTATCTATTCCCTCAACACTTATGGGACCTGACGCCTTTCCTTCAATAAATTGTCTTACCACAGGGTCCGTAGTGTTCCTGATTTCCTCAGGAGTCCCCCTCGAAATAATGACACCATTATAAAGCATAGCAATTGTATCTGCAATCTTATAGGCACTTTTCATATCGTGAGTAATGGTCACTGATGTTACATTCAGTTCTTCGTTCATTTTAATTATCAGGTCATTAATTACCTCAGCATTAATCGGGTCAAGCCCCGTTGTAGGCTCATCATACAACAGAATTTCAGGGTTCATGGCAATGGCCCTTGCCAGACCGACCCTTTTGCGCATTCCTCCGGACAATTGCGCCGGCATATCATCCTCTATTCCTACAAGCCCGACCATTTTAAGCTTCTCGCTGGATAGTTCCTTCACATCAGATTCAGACATGCTGGTGTGGCGCTTCAGAGCAAACCCGACATTCTCCCAGACCGTCATTGAATCAAACAGAGCAGATGATTGAAAAAGCATACCGAATTTTTTTCTAAGCTGATTCAGCCCGTCTTCATTCATTTCAGAGATGCTATTAGAATCTACATAAACCGCTCCGTTATCGGGATTCATCAGTCCTATAACATGCTTCAGCAGTACGCTCTTACCAGTGCCGCTTCCACCGATAACCACAATACTCTCGCCTTTATCCACATTAAGGTTCAATCCCTGAAGTACGTTATTGTCCTCAAACGATTTATGAACATCCCTGAATTCTATCATCGGAATAACCATGCTGAAAGAAAGTAGTCGGATATTAATATTGTCATGAATGAATAAACCACAGCTCCGGTCGTGGCCCTGCCGACGCCCTCCGCCCCACCACTCGTATAAAATCCCTTATAGCAGCTAATCAGCGTAAAAGCTGCCCCGAAAAAACATGCCTTAATCATACCATTGTATATGTCCTCCATCTGCAGAAAGTCCCATGTTGCCCTTAAGTAAGACTTAGAGCTCGTACCGAGCAGAACTACATTAACAAAATACCCTCCGAGGATGCCGACAATATCAGTAATAATAGTAAGCGCAGGAAGCATTATCAGCCCCGCAAGAAAACGGGGGACAACCAGATACTTGACCGGATTTACCGCAAGTGTCTCCAGGGCATCGATCTGCTCGGTGACTTTCATTGTACCCAGTTCAGCCGCCATCGCAGCTCCGGCCCGTCCTGCCACAACTAGAGCAGCAAGCACCGGTCCAAATTCCCGTGTCATTGAAAGCGCTACAACCGTACCTACAAGACCTTCAGCACCGAAACGACTAAAGCCGGTATACATATGCAGCGCAAGGACCATACCGGTAGCAATAGCCGTTATCAGTACAACCGGCAGGGAGTTGACTCCTACCTCAAGCATCTGCCCTATTATGTTTCGTATTTCAAAGGGGGGCTTTAACATTCCACGCAGGATAGAAACAAGCAATAGCACAATCCTGCCCATCCCAAGGGCGGGCTTTTCAATAACTGCACCTATGAATTCAATTACTTTTACTATCATATTACTTAAAGGGTCCCAGGATTCAAGGATTCAAGGGTTCCAGGGTAAAAACACATAATGCTTACATAATACATGATCATTGGTATAGATTAAAATCCTCGCCGTTTATCCTTCCCTAGGCCCCTTGAATCCTTGAACCCTCGAATCCTGTCGTTAATAATATAATGCAAATCGTCTCATTCTTACATTCGCAATCATACTCAGTGCCAGAAAATTCGAAAGCAGTGCAGTTCCTCCGTAGCTCATCAGAGGCAGAGGGACACCTACAACAGGCATTAAGCCAAGAGTCATACCAACATTAATAAAAAAATAATAAGAAAACATAAAGGTTACACCAAGCACCAGAAAACAGCCCTCTCTGTCGCGGGCCTTTCGTGCTGTGTCAAATCCTCTTACTATGATCAACAGGTACATAAGGAAGAGCAAAACACTTCCCGCAAAACCCCACTCCTCAGCAAAAATCGAAAAAATAAAATCCGTATGGTGTTCAGGTAAAAACCTGTAGGGTCCCTGCGTTCCTTTCATATACCCCTTGCCGAGAAATCCGCCCGAACCAATTGTCACCTTTGATTGATTAATGTGGTATCCGACTCCCTGAGGGTCAGCCTGAGGGTCAATGAACGCTATAATCCTGTTCTTCTGATAATCTTTCAGGCCTCCCCATATTATTTTACCGGCAAAGGGCAGAGCAATGAGGCTGCCGACAACGACCAGTATTATTATTTTCCTCTTTGCTCCCGCAACAAGGACCAGTGATATAAAAATAAACATCAGTATAAGCATTGTTCCAAGGTCCGGCTGTTTAAGAATCAGAACTGCTGGAACGATAAAAAACAACACTATCATTTTAAGCATGCTGCGAAGACCGAGACTTACCGTCTCTCCTATCTGCGACAGGTACCTTGAAACTGCCATAATAAAAAATATCTTAAAAAACTCCGAGGGCTGAAATGACATAAACCCCAGGTCTATCCAGCGCTGGGCACCCATACCTTTTCTGCCAGCGACAAGAACAATAACAAGAAGAACGACTCCCAAAAAGAAAATGATATAGGAAAACCTGATATACCATTTATAATCGATGGATACAAGGATTAAAAAAGCCATGATACTCAACCCTATCCAATATAGCTGTCGTATATAAAAAGTCTTCTGCGCAACATCAAGCACAGGCCGGGTCGCACTGTATATCGTCATTACGCCAATCAATGACAGGACAATGGCGATAAATAAGGTGCTCCAGTCAAAATTATTTATGACTCTTCTGTCGATCATAATAAGACAAGGGTTCGAGGGTTCGAGGGTTCGAGGGTTCCAGTGACAGCTGTATTTATAAATACTTGAATCTCTCGAGGCATGTTAATCATATCTATCCTTTATTTGTAAAGTATGCTTCAATTATTCTTTTTGCAATAGGCGCAGCGCCTGTACTCCCATGTTCGCCGTGTTCAACAAATACGGCTACAGCTATTTGGGGGGAATTCTCAGGAGCGAATGCAACAAACCATGCATGGTCCTTAAACCTGTGAGGAATGTCCTTTTTCTTTGATACTCCACCGACAACCTGTGTTGTTCCTGTTTTCCCTCCGATACTAACTATATCAGACTGCGCAGCCTTGCCTGTTCCCTTCTTATCCGTTACTACACTCAACAGGGCCGCTTTTATGAGCGAAATATACTTTGGTTCAATTCTCACGATGCTTTCAGGTTCTTCTGAGCCGGTACCCGCTAAAATACTGGGCTCATAGAGTCTGCCTCCGTTGACTACCGCTCCCGTGAGTCTTGCCATCTGTAACGGGGTAGTTGAAAGATAGCCCTGTCCGATAACAGTATTCAATGTTTCTCCCCTGTACCACTTTTCATTTTTTCTTTCACGCTTCCACCCCGAAGTAGGAACTATACCGGGAACTTCTCCTTCAAGCGGTATATTCGATGGTCTGCCAAGTCCAAAACCCATGGCATATTGTGCCAGCTTATCTATATCAAGTTTTTTTGCGACTTCATAGAAGTAAACGTCGCAGGATTCAACAAGTGCCTTATGCAGATTCACATAACCATGCCCCGAATGTTTCCAGCATCGGAATGTTCTTCCAAAAAAAATAGAGCCGCTGCAATAGTAAGTCGTATTTTCATCAACAAGCCTTTCTTCAAGCGCTGCAATGGCTGTTATAATTTTAAAGGTGGAACCGGGAGGATACTGGCTCTGGATCGCCCGGTTCAGCAGGGGTTTAAAAGGATCGTTAACAAGCCCTCTCCAGACTTTGGAATCAATACCTCTTACAAAGAGATTGGGATTAAAAGAAGGAGCGCTTGCTAATGCAAGCACCTCGCCGGTATTCGGCTCAATAGCAACGACAGCGCCTGCTTTTCCTTTCAGGCTCTTTTCCGCTTCAACCTGCAGGTCTATATCAACGGTAAGATGTATGTCGCGGCCCTTGATGGGCCTTTGAATCCTGACAACTTTGATAATACTTCCTACTGCATCAACCTCTATTACTTTCTTCCCTGTTTTACCCCTCAGGGTTTCGTCATATACTTTTTCTATCCCGAACTGCCCGATTGCTGTCTCATGGGGAATTCCGCTGTACTCCGGGGAGCGCAGCTGCCGGAGATTTAAACTTCCAAGATATCCCAGAACATGGCTGGCCGAATGTCCGTATATGTATTCCCGACCGACTACAACACTGATCTGCAGCCCCGGGAAATCCATTTTCCTTGCCTCTATTACTGCTACTTCCACGTTCGAAATATCTTCTTTCAGAGTAACAGGCTCAAAGGGACTTGAGGGGCTCTTCAGTCTTTTTTTGATATTATCAATGGTGAGACCGGTAAGACGGCTTAAGGCCGACATTGATTCAGGGTCTTTCGGAATGTCCTCTTTAACAACTGTAATATCAAAAGAGGGTATGTTTTTTACAAGAGGTTTGCTGTTTCTGTCATAAATAATTCCCCGGGGAGCTGGTATGTTGAGAACTCTTACCCGGTTCCGTTCGTCTGTTTTTCTGTATTCAGCGCCCCTAATAACCTGAAGGTCCCATAGACGGAATAGAAAAAGAACAAAAGAGAACAGAACGATATATATCGCAATTGTAATTCTTTTATCCATTTCCTCAATAACCCTCTTCTTTCACTAATGATTCGTCTTTACCGGGTTTCAGCCAGCCATATAAAATAATAGAGGCCAGGGCAGTATAAATAACCTGTGTTACCGGGATAATCCAGGGCCTGTTGGAGAAAGACACTTTTGAAAAAAACTCGAAGCACACAAATACAAGAATAATGTCTACCATGGATAGAATGACTATCATAAGAGTATTAATATATATATTCCATTGAAACAGATTGTTCCGCAAAATCCTTATTAGAAATGCTGCAACGGACTTTCCTATCACATTAGGGCCGATAATAAGGCCTCCGGATATGTCAATCAGCAGTCCGGCCACAGTTCCATAGACAACCCCCTGCAGCTGTCCAAACTTCAAGGCAAACACACATACAAGGACCAGCACCAGGTCAGGCTTTGCTCCATTGAAAAACAGGGACTGTATTGCAAGTGCAGCATATGCATACAATAAATAGAGGAGGACCTTTTTCATTTTTTAAGTATCGCAACCTCTTCAACGGTGCTGAGGTCCTGCATGGGGCTTACTTCAATTTCCTGAAACATTTCCTCCCCCTCCTTTTTTACATCTGAAACATATCCTATCAGAAGTCCTGCAGGGTATATGCCGTCAAGCCCGGAGGTCAGCAGTTTTTCACCGACTGCAACGCTGACCTCTTTAGAGATGTACTTCAGGTAACAGGCATTGTCTCCCCTGCCCTCAAGAATTCCTTCAATTCTCGATGATTGAAGTCTGACAGCTACGGAAGAGTTAACATCAGTAATAAGAATAATACCCGCCCCGCCGTTAAACAGCCTGTGTACCCTGCCGACGGGCCCGGCAGATGCCACGGCAACCATATCTTTTACAACACCGTCTTTTTCACCCTTGTTGATCCATAATGTCTGAAACCAGTTTGTGGGGTCCCGGGCAATGACTTTCGCTGTTGTTATGTAGTCCGATCTGTCGGAACTGAGCTGCAGGAGTTTTTTGAGTCTTTCATTCTCACGCACTGCCTCCTCAAAACTATTATTCGTCAGTTCCAGCTCACTGATTTTCCTGAGAAGGTTTCTGTTTTCCTCGTCCTTGCCTGTTAGAAATATGTACTTGTTAAAAGAATTCCTGACACCGCTGATAATAGAAGATACGCCTTCTTCCAGGAGGGTCAGGGGGTATAGAGGCAGTTTGAGAAAGCGGCTTTCACCTTTTATACTCTGGTAGGAGAGAAGACCGAATACAACAAGAATAAATAGAGCAAAGATACCTGTTTTTTTTTTAACATCCTCTGTCTATCATAGCGAGACCCTTCTCAAGATGTCCAGCTCATTCAGCACCTGTCCCACTCCGTTAACAACTGCAAGAAGAGGGTCCTCAGCAACTATTACGGGAAGAGCAGTTTCATGCCTTATTAATGCATCAAGACCGCGCACCAATGCCCCGCCGCCGGCAAGTACAATTCCACGGTCAACAATATCGGAAGCTAATTCAGGAGGAGTGTTTTCAAGAGCAACCTTGATAGCGTTAACAATAACTGTAATTGTTTCACTAATCGCTTCACGGATCTCATCTTCAAACACCGTTATTGTCTTTGGAATACCGGATACAAGGTCCCTTCCCTTTATATCCATTGCCCTGTTTTCATCGTCAGTCTTAAAGGCCGACCCTATCTGACGTTTAATCATCTCGGCTGTTCTGTCGCCAATAAGGATTCTTCCCTTGCTTTTGATATGATTTACAATGTCTTCATCAAGTTTATCACCGCCCATCCTGACTGCCTTACTGTAAACAACCCCATGCAGGGATATCACTGCAACATCAGTTGTACCGCCGCCGATGTCAACAATCATATTTCCTGAAGGCTCGCCTATAGGCAGACCAACACCCAGCGCTGCTGCCATCGGTTCTTCTATTAAATAGATTTCTCTTGCGCCGGACGCCTGTGCAGCATCTTTTACAGCTCTCTGTTCAACCTGTGTTATGCCCGACGGTACTCCGATTGCAATCCTGGGAGATATAAAACTTTTTCTGTTATGGACCTTCCTGATAAAATACTTCAGCATTTCACCGGTCTTGTCAAAATCGGCAATAACACCCTCTTTCAAAGGCCTCATTGCAGTAATATTAGCAGGAGTTCTGCCAAGCATTTTCTGTGCTTCAGTTCCGACTGCAATAACTTTATCTTTTTGTATAGCAACAACAGAAGGCTCATTGCATACTATGCCCTTTCCTTTGGCAAATACAAGAGTATTCGCTGTTCCAAGGTCTATCGCAAGATCATTAGAAAACCAACCAAGAATTTTATGAAACATTATACCCCCTTATTTATCGACAACAACCATAGTCTTGGCCATTTCATCACCGAGCCGTCTGCTGTTCTCGCTTCCAAGCATTATTAAACTCTCCAGTACCAGCACTGCTGCTACAGTAATTATTGACAGGACCGCTCCCAGTATAGGAATATTCCAGAATATCCCCGCAAGAATATATCCGATTGCAAAAGGGAAATTCCTGTAGACTGACTCCTGATAACGGCACTCGGCAATCTCATGGTCACTTTCATCACAAATACTTACCCTGAGTCCCATTAGCCTCTTACCTGCACTTCTCCCCTGAAATAACCCGTCAGCCAGTATCAGGTAAGTCAGTCCGGCAAAAAACCCCAAGCCAGGTATAATCTTAAGAAGCGCCATCACGATGACAAAGTCTATGATCTTGGCAATTATCCTGTTTAACGACGCAGCCTTGATGATGTCTTCCTTTCTAATGGAAGACCGCTCATACAGAGTTCCTACATCATCTATTGTTCCAGCATCATCCATATGCATAATACTTATTGACCAAGTCCAGTAAACAGTATAATTTGAATCTCTGAAATTATCAATTATTAAATATAATTCTGGTTATTATGGCGGTAATCCATAAGCAGACTTGCCCTTCAGGCTTAACTAAAAAGAAGGGGAGCACTTCAATCATAATGATGATTTGTCAGGCAGTGGTAAGTTCGATTTTTAAACAATAATTAAATCGACATTCAATCTATTCAAGTACCAGATTAATCTCCGGCATTCTCTCTCTGAAGGCAATTTGAACGCAGGCTGTCTCGCATTCAGCGCAATAACCGGTAGTGCGGACAACCACATTATTGCCGTTAACTTCTACAAGTTCAGCAAAACTGTCATGAGATTCCAGAAGCCAGTTCAAGTTATGAAGTACTTCTCTGACCCTTTGCTTTATATCTTCAATACTGGTTGTTTTATACATTAGCACCTGTTTCATATGAGATTTTAAAATTAGATCCAAGTTCCAGATACTCCCGGGCAGGTTTTAGCAGGAAGCCGGCAATGCCGATAGCAGATTGACTTAGCCTTACAAGTCTTTTGAGGCAGACAGGTATGCAAATAATAGATTTAATGGAATGAATAGTTAATTCAAATTCCACATCAAAAGGGAAAGATATTTCGCTGGTACTGATAAACAGCCCCCTTTCTGAGATGTTCATAGTATTTCCGGCATATATATTATCACAGGAGCTGAATGTCACTTTAAGATTAACCGGGATTCTATTATAAGCTCTTTTCTCCATAAATTCCTATTGTGCTTTAATTCCTTGAAGTTCAGCTTATTACTCGTAATGGATTTCACCATTAATACAACACCAACTACTTACGTTTGTTCTGCAGAACGAGACAAAAGAGACGCAAGCCTGTTTACTTAGTTTACTACTCATTCGAGAACATTAACTACGGGGCTTTCCTGATTTCAACTACTCCTATTCCTTAGTTCCGTTAATCATGAACTTAGTTATGAGGTATGGGCAAACACAGTCTGGTACATATTGCCCCTGAAGCAGCGCTGCAAAGAGTTTGAAAAAAGTAAGAGAGGTTGTTTCAAATTATGTCATTCCTTTAATTTCCACTACCCGGTCAAGGGGAATCACAAGCCAACCGGTCTCTGATTGTATATTCACTTCCGCTTCACTAATCTCAACCAGAACACCCCTGTAGATAGTTTCTACCGTCTTAACTTCCACTTCTTTTCCGATTAATTCCTGCATTAGTCACTCCTTCTCAAGCTGTTGACAAACTCTCCGCCTAAAAGGAATATACACGATATGTAATACATCCACAAGAGGAATAGAATAAACGTGGTCAGAGATCCATATATAGTTCCAATATAGGCAAGATTTCTTACGAACCAGGTAAACAAATGTTTAGCAAGTTCAAATAGTACTGTTACCAGCAAAGCACCGGCAAAGGCATGTCTCGTATGCACCCTGACATGAGGGACTATTTTATAAACCGCTGTGAATGTCATTAGAACAAGAACAAAAGGAGCAACATACTTCAAAAGAATAGCAGCCTTGTAACTTAACGCTATGCCGAACAGACTCAATGGATGCTGTGTAATCACTCCTGCAATCGATGTCAGAGTAAATGACATCAGCCAGAAAAAAATAAAAAGCGTCACTATCAACACCGTCCATAGAAGTGACAGGAGGAAGTGCCTTTTCTTGGG
>PIVU01000429.1 GCA_003354025.1 Nitrospirota bacterium | reverse complement strand
CTCCTGTAAATATATTTATAGATTCTCCTTTGAAGTCCATTAGTGATTATTCCAAACTGACAATACTACCAGTTTCGGTCCTTGCATATTGCAGGACAATCATACTTTATCGGCCATGTCGGGAACTCCCGGCCCAAGTGACATAATGTGCAGCTGATGATTCCTTAAAGGATCACAACTTAATTGCGGTCATCTTAGACCGGGATTCACCGGACTATATATTTATTTATATAAACGTATTTCTATTAAGCAGCCTTTCTGTACTGCGTCTCACAACTGAAAAATCTCTGCTGATTGAAAGCTTCTCCTGATTTATACCAGCCATAGAATTTCTTCAGAAATTGCCGGGCAACACAGGTCATAATCTTGTTGCCTGGCATTTTATCGATCTCCTTTTTATCGTGATAATATGGCCCATACATCCAGTTTTTCCGAACAAGAGGGAATATAATCCGCTGCAGCACTTTTCGTAACAGGGGACGGCCTTTTTTGGTTATCTTGTTTTGCCCTTTGAACTTTCCGCTTTGTCTCATGCGTATATTTAGTCCTGCATACCTCACCAACATCCGTGAGTTAACAAAGTCATCAAGTGGACCAGTTTCTCCCAATAACCTGGCAATATGTTTGTCATTGATAACTCCTTTTGTCGCCTCCGGTATCTTTGGATCTTTCCTGCGAAGACGGTTTAGGATTTCTATCATGTTCTCTACAATTTCGTTACCGCTGGTCTCATGCCGTTGATAATCTTCCAACAACTGCTGCAACTGTGTCTCTATAACTTCAATATATGTTTCAGGCTGTTCATTCAGCGCAGAACTCTGAGCATCATCCCAGAGCCTCTTTAATGTTGTCTGCCTGATCCTTGGAACGGTTTTCTTCATATAGGTGCTAAACCTCTTGTATCCTGTGTTCACTATCCGATAGGGATTGCAGCCATACTTGTCCACAAGCGCCTTACCAGATGATCCATATAGAAAATCTTTCTCAAAAGAATAGTCACAGAATAGTTCCACCAGCAGCGTACTTATACGGCAGCGGATATCTTTCTTTGTCTCATCCACTTCATCCAGCACTTTATTTAGTTTCCGTAATGTAAGATAATCAGCATCCAGTATCCGGTGCTTCATGGTTTTATTCAGTTGCCCCAATGTCCTGATTACTCTGGGATCCTTTGTGTCAGTCTTGCCGTTATCATTGGTTTCTACCTGCCTGAATTTTGATACGCTTTCTGCATTTACAAAGCAGGTCAGAAATCCCATCTTCCGGGCAGTGCGAAACATCTTGTTCTGATACTCCCCTGTAGGTTCACAGATAATTCGAAGTGTCTTCATCCCATGCGCCTGAGCTACCTCATGATATGCTTTCAGCTTCTTTTCAATAACGGTTGTTCTGTTTCTGCATTCATCGGCATATTCCCTCCCCTTCGTCTCAAAAAAGAAGTTCAAAATGTCCTTGTGTACGTCTACTGATACGTCCATTGCAAAATTTACCTTGATTTTTTGTGCTGTTTGTGTGATCTTCATATAAGCTTCTCCTTTAGATTTATATGGTTTTTAGCGGAACCATTTATTATAATTCATCGATCTTAAGGAGAAGCTTACGTCTAATAGTATGTTCACACAAGACGATTTC
>PIVU01000428.1 GCA_003354025.1 Nitrospirota bacterium | reverse complement strand
AGACGTTTCAGTCGTTTTTCAGTAAATATATCCGCAACAAGCCCCATAGACCGTTCAAGGGTAAGGGTCCTTCCGTCAGAAGAGCATATGCCTGCGCCTTCCTGGCCCCTGTGCTGAAGGGCATGGAGTCCGAGATAGGTCAGGTTTGATGCTTCGGGGTGACCGAAAACCCCGAAAACCCCGCATTCTTCATGAAATTTATCATGGGAATAAGGAACGTAAGTAAGGGGATTACACTTACTGCAGTTGATTAGTTTTTTAATTGTACTCAATGGATATCCCTGCGGTTCTTATTAGCATAAAGGAAAAATATTATAACATTTCCTGGTTAAATATTACTGCACCACTCCATGGCGTTTTGGAACATTTTTAGCCATGGTGATGCGTTAAGGTCATTCTGCCACTTCTCGGGCATCCATGGCCACTGCCATTTGAGAAATGTCCTTTCAGGGTGGGGCATCATCGCCAGATGCCTGCCGTCAGGTGAGCAGAGGCCTGCAATTCCATTTGCCGAACCGTTTGGATTAAATGGGTATTTTATAGTTATTTCATTGTTGTCATCCACGTATCTGACCGGCGCAAGATTTTCTTTTTCAATTCTCTCCAGAACGGAATCATGCTGGAAATGAGCCCTGCCTTCACCATGTGCTACCCAGATACCAAGTGAAGAATTTTCCATGCCCTTTAGCATTATTGAAGGGCTCTTAAGAATTTTAACTGTGGAAAAACGTGACTCGAATCTGTTCGATACGTTATGAATAAAGCGGGGCTGAATAGTATCTTCAATCCCCTGCCAGGGGACCCAGCCCAATAAAGCCATTAACTGGCATCCGTTGCATACACCCAGGCTGAAAGTGTCTTCACGATTATAAAAAGCCTGGAAAGCATCCCATATCTTAGTGTTGAATCTTATGACACCTGCCCACCCTTTTGCAGAATCAAGAACATCTGCGTAGCTGAACCCGCCTACAAAAGCCATGCCCTTATACTCCTCAAGAGAAACCCTGTCCTCAAGAAAGTCAGTCATGGAAATGTCCCAGGGTTCAAACCCGGCCTGGTAAAATGCATTGGTCATCTCTCTATCGCTATTGCTTCCCTCTTCACGGATAATTGCGACCCTGGGTTTTTTATCACTGCTCAGCAGGGCGGCCGGTGTTTCAGCCGGCTCGAAGCTAAGTTGATAGTCCGGTCCCTGTCTGTCATGGATCTGCTGTTTTTCCTCTTCAGCGCAATCCTGGTTTGCCTGGAGCTTTTCCAGCTGAAAGCTTGTTTCCTCCCAGATGCTCCTTAGTGTCCTCATGTCTTTATTGAGGACATTATCACCATTGATGTTGATAGAGATCTGCTTTGAAATAGTAGTGTTGCCGATTATATCGAAGGGGATTGACGCACTGCTCAGAATATTTTCTATAGCAGTTTCATTTTCCGGCAGATACTCTATAGCAAGTCCAAGCTCCTCTGCAAACAGTAAGGGCAATTCATGAATTGCCCCTACAGATGTGAAATTAACATCAATACCGCAATTTCCTGCAAAGGCCATTTCAAGAATAGTTGTAATTAATCCGCCGTCGCTCCTGTCATGTCCGGATAAAATCAGGTCTTTATCGATAAGTGTCTGAACAGCATTAAAAG
>PIVU01000427.1 GCA_003354025.1 Nitrospirota bacterium | reverse complement strand
AAACCTAACGGACAGGGATGCCAACCATATGAAAGCAGGGGGCAGCAAAGACGTAAGACCATCATACAACTGTCAGACAGCAGTAACAGATGAAGGGATAATAGTAGCAGCGGAAGCGGTAACAGAAGCAAATGATCGAAAGCAGCTGGAGCCGATGATAGAACAAACGGAGACAAACATTAAAGAGCCAGTAGAAGAAGTAGCAGCTGACAGTGGATATGGGAGCTATAGAAACTATGAATATCTTGAGGAAAAAGGAATAGACGGGTATGTGCCGGATGATCATTTTCGGCAATATAAGAATGGAGAATACGAGAAAGATAAAAACCGTTATCACTACAGCAACTTCAAGTATGATGAATCGACAGACAGTTATATTTGTCCGGAAGGGAAGCCATTAAAATATTGGAAGACACGAAAGAACAGGACAAGAAAACGCCAATGGAACCATAAAGTATACCGGGGAAGAGAATGCAGGGAATGCACAAAACGCTCATTATGTACCAAATCGAAAATGCGGGAATTGTTAATTGATACCAGAGAGCCCCTATTGCAGAAGATGAGAGAGAAACTGAGCAGCGAAGAAGGGAAGAAAAAATATTTAAAGCGTCAATGCACCATTGAACCTGTCTTTGGGCATTTGAAATATAACCTGGGATATCGAAACTTTCTGTTGCGAGGGATAGAAAAAGTAACGGCAGAGTTTAAGCTCATGTGTATTGGATGGAATATAAAGAAAATGTTAAAACTGGGAATAATGCCGGAGATGATATCAACAATATAGCCTGGGAATACGTCAATTATTATGATATTGCTTCAATATCGCTTACGATAAAAATTGGAAACAATTTTGAATGTTAAATGCGGGCAGCTATTATAAAAAAACTATAAAGGCTATCGGATACTCTAAATTTTGAAGGTTGATATGAATACTATTCTCGGACAGCCTGTCAAGGCCAGACCCCCTATCCGTTACGGCGTTTTTTCCGTATGTAGCTCCAGCTGTCCAGCAGGTTCTTTTCGTTGAGCAGTTCGTAGAGGTTGCCAAATCGGTGTTCCTTCCGGTTCTTAGCTTTGTTCGCTATCCCCAGCAATGTGGTTTTCATTGTGTCTTCCGGCCCTCCTTGTCCAGACAATGTTTCCGTTGCTGACTTCGTATACCTGTCAGCCCCTTCCCCCTGTAGACGGCTTTCCCGCCCTCTGAGTACTATGAGCTGATCTGACTCCCTGACTGTCTTCGGCTTCCCTTCTTTTGGTTGGTTCGCCTACCTGTTTCTTTTTTCGGCTGCGACTTCTTCTTTCGGTTAGAGTCCGGCTTGCTTCCGTTTCCGGGTTTCCCCTTTTGTGGCTAAGTATCCGTATCTCTTACTTGAGTTTCTGTCGCCAACTTTCCAATGTCACAGGAACGGTCAGGATCTCCCGAGTTCTCAATCGTTTCTCTCCAGACATACCACGCTCTTATTGACCCCGGCAGCCCCTCCGGAACCCAACCCTTTCTTCTCGGTTCCTTTGTATTGGCTTCTGGCACGTTAACACCATCGCCGACTGCTTTCGATTTACACTAACGAGGCTGTGTCAAGCTTCAGGGAGTGCGGCCTCCCCTGCGGTCTACCTGATTCCCTGTGTACGCTTC
>PIVU01000179.1 GCA_003354025.1 Nitrospirota bacterium | reverse complement strand
AATCCTACCATACCAGCCGGAATATTTCAAAATCGCAACATTTCTTATTAATGAGGATGTACACTATTGACCTGTAAGTTGATAATACTTCATCTCTTCTTTAAACTAAATAACTATACTTTTTAGGAGGTAATTAATGGCAGATAGTTCATTCGATATTGTTAGTAAGGTGGACCTTGAGGAAGTTTCAAATGCCGTGCAGCAGGCATTGAAGGAGATCGGGCAGAGGTATGACTTCAGGGGCAGCAAAAGCGACATTACACTTGATAAGGGTAACAATACATTAACCCTGGTGTCTGATGATGAGTATAAGCTTCAAGCTGTTACAGATGTGATGCAAGGGAAGTTCGTTAAAAGAAAGGTCCCTCTACAGGCCCTGGAATATGGCAAAGTTGAAGAAGCTGCCTCATCCACAGTCAGGCAGGTGGTGACTCTTCAGCAGGGGATCCCGACAGAAAAGAGCAAGGAAATCGTCAAGATAATCAAAAGTGCCAAATTGAAAGTGCAGGCTGAAATTCAGAAAGACCAGCTGCGTGTAAAGGGCAAGAAACTTGATGACCTTCAGGCTGTCATGCAAATGCTCAAGGAACAGGATCTGGGTATTCACCTGGAATTTGTTAATTACAGATAGAGTAAAGAAGGATTCAAGGGTTCAAGATTAGAATTTTCTTAGTCTTTTTTACCCTAGGCCCCTTGAACCCTCGGATCCTTGAACCCTGTTTTATTGTATAATACTTGCTATGGGTTTATGGGACGACATAAGATCTGATTTTAAAACTGTTTTCAGGATGGATCCTGCTGCAAAAAGCAGTCTTGAGGTCATACTTTCCTATTCTGGATTTCATGCTATTGTGCTCCACAGGCTTAATCATTTATTGTGGAACGCCAATATCCCCTTTATACCCCGTTTCCTGTCTCAGCTTGCCAAGATTATAACGGGCATAGAAATACATCCCGGCGTAAAGATTGACAGCGGTTTATTCATCGACCATGGTATGGGTGTTGTAATCGGAGAGACTGCGGAGATCGGCAGGAACTGCCTCATATACCAGGGAGTGACCCTTGGCGGAACAGGGAAGGAAAAAGGGAAGAGACATCCCACTCTGAAGAATAATGTTGTTGTCGGGGCAGGCGCAAAAGTGCTTGGCGCAATTACAATAGGCGATAATGTTAAAATAGGCGCGAACTCAGTGGTCCTGCATAATGTTCCGGAAAACTCCATTGTTGTGGGAGTTCCCGGCAGAGTTATTAAAAAGAGAGTCGTTAAGATCTTTGATGATGGTCCTGTGGAGATGCTTGATCATGTCCATATGCCCGATCCGCTTGAAGATAAATTCGAAGAGTACAGGGCGCACATCATTGAGCTTGAAAGGAGAATCAGCACGTTGGAAGGTAAAGGCGATACTATAAAAGTTTATAACACCATGAGCGGAAGAAAAGAGGACTTTGTCCCCAACACTCCTGGAAAAGTTGGAATGTATGTATGTGGCATTACGGCATATGATGTATGCCACTTAGGCCACGCCCGCAGTGCCGTAGTCTTTGACATTATAAAAAGATATCTCAGATACAGAGGCTTCGATGTCACTCACGTAAGGAACATTACGGACATTGATGACAAAATTATTGCAAAGGCTGCTCAGGAGAACATTTCTACAGATGAAGTTGCCGGAAAGTATACTGAAGAGTACTATCATGACATGGAACTGCTAGGTGTCGGCAGGGCGGACATTGAACCTAACGCGACTGATCATATCAAGGAAATGCTTGAGGCAATAGAGACTCTCATTAACAAGGGTTTTGCTTATCCTGTTGACGGAGATGTCTATTTCGAGGTATCTAAATTTGAAGGTTACGGAAAACTGTCGGGAAAGAATGTTGATGACCTTATATCCGGTGCAAGGGTTGATGTGGACGACAGAAAAAAGAGTCCCCTTGATTTTGCCCTCTGGAAAGCTTCAAAAGAGGGTGAACCATGGTGGGAAAGCCCATGGGGTAAAGGCCGGCCGGGCTGGCATATAGAGTGCACTGCCATGTCTTCCAAGTATCTCGGGAACAGTTTTGATATACATGGCGGAGGAGCTGATCTGACATTCCCTCACCACGAAAACGAAATAGCACAGAGTGAGGCCTATTCAGGTGAGCAGTTTGTGAAGTACTGGATACATAATGGTTTCATAACTGTAGACAAAGAGAAAATGTCAAAATCCCTTGGGAACTTTTTCACCATCAAGGAGATACTGAATAAATATGAACCGGAAGTGGTCAGGTACTTTCTGCTGACAGCACACTATAGAAGCCCTATAGAGTTTTCCGATGTTCAGCTCAATGAAGCAGAACTCTCCATTGACAGGTATTATACAACGGTGCTCAGGGTCAGTGATTTTCTTGAAGCCCCAGAGTCAAAAGAAAAGAACATAAATGCTGAAGAACTTGAAGAGCTGCTTTCATCTTTCAAGGACAAGTTTCACAATGCAATGAACGATGACTTTAATACTGCTTCAGCTCTTGGATTTATATTTGAGCTTATCAGGGAACTGAACAGGTTCCTTGACGGGAAACCTTCTGGTCAGAAAGCACATGACATTGTTGTCAGGGCCAGTGATCTTCTGGCTGAAGTCGGAGGGGTTCTGAACATCTTTAACAAGACCCCTAAAGAGTGGTATTCAGCCCTTATGAAAACTAAGAATATCAGTTTTTCTGACGAAGACCTTGAACAGAAAATTCAGGAGCGTCAGCAGGCAAGGGAAGAGAAGGACTGGGCAAAAGCCGATGTTATTAGAAATGAACTTGCTGAATTGGGGGTGGTTCTTGAGGACAAGAAGGACAGTACCCGCTGGAAAATTAAATTAGGATAGCTGCTATATTATTTTATCATGGGACAGGTAAACAGCATACTCAGTCTGGTAACGAACGATAACATTGACTGTAAAAAAATAATGTTCAAAGGCGGCAAACCTGATTTTGTTGATGGTGAAGTATTATACTTTGACGCTGAATTGCTGATCATCAAGAATGCTTATGGCAGGGAAGTGTTTAACTCTCTTGTATCACGTTTTCACTGGCATAACAACGAAACTCCACTGAAAGATATAAAGAGCTATCCGATATATGCAGTTACTTTCGACATGTTTTCAGGCGGTCATCATTATGGGAAGTGGCGGTATTTTGATGACTATGACAGCCTTGCAGAGAACTTCGAGGTAGACAATATGGAGGATGGTTTCAACAGGTTCCAACGTGACATGGAGATGCTTATTGCAGGTGAGCCGACTGAATAAAGTGGATTTCTGAAGTTGCTCTTACCTGCCTCATTCATGTTTATCTTCCTTTTAATCCGTTGTGTAGCTCCATTTGCTGAATTGGTCTCTGTTTTTCATCCGCATCAAATTTAGTCCCAGCACCTGTGGAGTGCACAGTGACCGCATATTCAAGCGTTTGAATATTGTTCCGGCGGAATACATCCTTTTATAAGCATGAACGTATCCGCTTAGCAGTTCTTCCTGTGTCATGTTTTTGGGTTTGAAGACAACGTGATTACCGTCGAATAAGTGCCACTTCTTCGTTAACATGCGGCCTTCTCTTTCCATTTGATCATAAAGCTCCGTGCCGGGAAATGGAGTCAGAATGTAGAAATTTGCGGCACTCAGTCCGGTTTTAATGCAAAAATCCACAACCTTGTCAAAGGAAGACTTGTCATCATGATCAAAGCCGAAAATGAATGATCCCAGAATATTGATACCGGCTGCCAATATTTTTCTTATATTCTCTTCCAATTCCTTTACATCATTAATGCTCTTTTTCATTTCCGATAGATTTTCAGCGGAAAGGGATTCTATGCCGATGAACAGCCATTCACAACCACTTTCTTTCATCAAGTCAAGCAAGCCTTCTGTTTTTGCTACAGTAATAGACGCCTGGCCTGCCCATTTAATTTTTAAAGGAAGAAGCCGCGTAAACAATTCTCTTGCAAATTTTGGGTTGCCAATAACATTATCATCTATGAAAACAATTCTCCGGGAACCGCTTTGCTTGATTTCCTCTACAATCATGTCAATCTCTCTGAAACGGTACTTGTTGCCCCAGAACTTTGTAACTGAGCAAAACTCACATTTGAAGGGACATCCTCTTGTTGTCTGGACAGTATGCTTTACTGAATAACATTGAGGTTTCCTTAAGGTCCTGAGTATGGGGAAAGCCTTTTCAAATCCCGGGAATTTACTGCCTTCATATTTTTCCTGCAGGTTTCCGGTCTTGAAATCATTCAGCACTTTTCCCCATAGTCCCTCAGCTTCGCCGACCACAATTGAGTCAGCATGCTCCAGCGCTTCTTCAGGCATAAAGCTTGTGTGTATCCCGCCCATAATTACGGGAATATTTCTTGATCTGTATTTATCTGCAACCTCATAGGCTCTCGTTGCTACTGATGTTAATACCGAAAGACAAACTAAATCGGGAGAATCGTCAAAACTGACTTCCTCTATCCTTTCATCGTGAATCGACACTTCGAAATCAGAAGGAGTCAGGGCTTCAAGTATTCTTAGGTTTAACTGAGGGAATGAGGTCTTGCCTGTCCTGTTAGAATATTTATTCCCGGGCGCAGGCGCTATGAGTTTGATTTTCGGCACAATTTTCTCCTCTGGATTGGTTTTGAAACAAAATATTAACAGCTTGACTGTTGAAAATCAACCCGTAAGATAGCTTATTGTTTAGAATGTAATAAGTTGAGTTATCCTGAATTAATTAATTTCTTTTTCCATTCAGAGCAGATTGGGCAATGCTCATAAATCCATTTCCTGGGTCTTTCAAAAAAGTTCCTCACAAAATAAATAAATCTGCCTGCCCGATCATCGTTTTCAGCAATAATATTATTTGCACAAAAACAATACTCTCCTATGTCATCCCATTCCAATTTTCCGTAGGCTATGACTTTAGTTCCGGTTATGTACTTATTCCCATCATAGCTGATAGGTAAAAACATCTTGCGGTTTTTACATTTATTAATTGTGAACAGCATGTCTCCGTCGTCACTAATGGTCACTTCACCAACAACGCCAATAGGTCCCTCAAATACACCAGGATTGGATCGCACTTCGTAAGCAGCGACAATTCCGTGACGGACTAATCCGTTATTTGTTATGCCGTCTTTTTTCTTTTAATGTAACGTCGTCCTGCTAAAAGTGTTCCACCAGTAACAAAAAGGATAGAGCTTATTGGTTCAGGTGCAATAGTAGTTATATTGTTAAAGTTAAACCAGTAATTATTCCTGAGATTTATATTCCATGCTCCGTCTACTTTAATATGTGCATTACTTACAGGATAAGAAAGAGGATATGCCCATTTGCCATTACTTGGATGATCGGCAATGATATGGTAGCTTTGATCAGCAGATAGGTCCCATGCAACATCAACGAAATGAGATGTGTCACCTCCACTGTAATTATAAGTTTCCAGGATATTTCCAGAGATATCAGTAAGCCAGATGGTGTCTGCGAGGCCCTGATTTTGAAACACGAAGTTTTCCAGAGTTACGTCTTTCAATGCTGTTATTTGAAGACCAGAATCATTCCAGTTCGACAAACTATTTGAAAGAACCGGTCCGGAAATTGAATCTGCATACGTAATGCTACTAAATAATGTAACGCTCAATAAACACGAGAAGAAAAACGTTCTAACCATTTTTGAAATCCCCCTAAATAAATCGTATTCTTGTTGAAATTCAACTTCTTTTTTTATGGTTGAGGTTGTTATCAAGATGATTACTTAATAAATTTTCTGGCATAACGCTATCATCAAGAGTGTGCACCTGAAAGACATTCGATGCTTGAAAATAATTTGTATACAACAAACCAATAAAAGTCAAAATCAACGTCGCTGGTGCGCATCCCTTGTGCATGAGATTGTGTACGCCCGGCATGGGCGTGAACTAAAGGGGTTAAAGTCCCCTGTACCTGTCTGCCGTCAGGCAGGCGTGAACCCTGTAGGAATTCATGATATTAACAGAAGTACTAGCCTAAGGCAAGTCTACAACCAGACTCGCGGGGCAAAATCGTGAGAGATTGTCTGAAGGTCGATACGACTCTTCGCGGTCGCTACGAGAAGCATACGGCAAAACTTTGAGCCGACGAACAGATAAAATTATCATGGAAAAATGATTTTAAGCAGCGTCAGCTGACCCGGAGGGCGAGCTACAGGACGTAGTGAGTGAAAAGCATAGAAAGGCCGAGCCTGTCTGCCGGCAGGCAGGTGGTGAAGGGCTGAACTCAGAGTAGGGAAATGCGAGTATCAATTAGCTCGTGAGGCACATTTGAATCCGAACGGATGAGTGATCACACGGCGCGTCGTTGAATCGCTCGCCCCAAAGGGGCATCTTATGATGTCTCTGATATTGTTGACCGCCTACGGGCCGTCATGCTTTGGGAACTGCCCGGTGCGCCTGCCTGTCGGCAGACAGGGATCCGCTTGCCGGGTGGTGTGGAGAGCGGAGGGGAAAACCCTCCGCTTATCCGATTATGCCAGTTTTATTTTCAATCTTTTACCCAGAGCCAAAGCGGCTTTTTCTAAAGTCTGAAGTGTTATAGAAACATTAGTCGGGTCTAGTAGCCTGTTAAGTGCAGAACGACTCGTGT
>PIVU01000426.1 GCA_003354025.1 Nitrospirota bacterium | reverse complement strand
GAACAACAGTTACATTTATATAAGCCCGGGTATGCAGGGAGACTATGATATTATTTCATACGGAGCTGATGGTAATGCTGGAGGGGACAAGTATGATGCGGACATTATTAACTGGGACCTATAAAAAACGAATATCGAATGACGAGTGACGAATTACGAATTACGAAGGACAACCGAAATAAGACGATTGACAAACGTCAAATCAGCATTGGCGGTTTCACACTCATTGAACTTATCGTTGTCATCTTCATCATTTCTCTTACCGCTTCAATTATTATGCCTTCTATATGGGGTTCGGGGGAACGTTCTTTAAAATCGGAAGCAAAACGCATAGGTAATACTTTGCGGTATATATACGACGAAGCTGTCAGCAAAAAACAAAATTATGCACTTAAGCTTGATATTGATAATAGTACATGGGCATTTGAGAGTAAGAGTGAATCCAGAAGCTTTGAAATAAAAGATGAGGTTATGTTTAAAGATATTATCGTTCCCTCACACGGAGAAGTATCAACGGGAGAACTTATACTTCTCTTCGGCCCTCTGGGCCCGGAAGAACCTATAACCGTGCACCTTATTAAAGACGAGGCAGAATATACGGTTAAGTTTAACCATCTGAATGGACGCGCCAAGGTCTATGAGGGGTATATTATATGAAGAGGGTTTGTCCTTCCGTATCAGGGTTCACACTCCTTGAAATTATGATAGCACTTGCAATCATAGGCTCTGCCCTTACGGTTATACTGCATACAGTGAATTATCATGCAGGTATCATGCAGGAGAACATTAACACAACCAATATGTATCAGCACGCAAAAGAAAAAATGCATAACATGGAATCCAAAACAGTAAATTCCAAGGGGAAAATCAAGGGAACTTCTTTTAAATTTGAGAACAGAGTAATCAAACCTGAGGACTCCGACATTATTGAACTGAGCACATCCATTTATAGTGATGATAAGAAGGTAACTCTCAGACAGCTTGTATTGAAAAAGAATCCGCTATGAAAACCCGCAGAAATTCCTTCACAGGCTTCACTCTTATTGAGGTGATGGTCGCCCTCACCCTGCTCACCATTGTCCTCGGCGCAGTATACAGCTCTTTTTTTTCCGTCCAGAGGGCAGCTGAAAGATTTGATACTATATCACTGAAGTACCATGAGATCAGGACTACCCTTGATATAATGCGGCGTGAGATAGAAAGCGCTTTATTAAAAAACCATAAAGACAAGGATGAAGAAAAACCAAAAGCAACTTTTGTGATTAAGGACAGAGATATGTTCGGGAAAAACACTTCTTCTCTTGATTTCACTTCCTATTCCTTTAAAGGCAGCAGGCTGAATTCAATAGCCTATTACGTAAAAGCAAAGGAGAAGACCCTCAACCTTAATAAAACCGAAAAACCGGCTATTATTGAATCAAAGGGATACTCTATGGAAGTCATTGAAGAAATCGAGAGTTTCACAATTGAGACCCTCTTTAACAACAAATGGGTCAAAACGTGGGACACGGCAAATACAGACAAACTCCCTGAAATGCTGAAAATCAGCATTGAGTTCAACGACAACGGCAAAATGGTCACACTGTCCGAATACGCCAGGCCAAGAGTCGGGAGTCAATTGTAATGATGAAAGACA
>PIVU01000425.1 GCA_003354025.1 Nitrospirota bacterium | reverse complement strand
ACCGGCAGATTGAGTTTGCCGTCAAAAAAACTGACCTTATTCAAATAATAGTCCTGCACCTCACCTATTCTTTCCTGCAGATTATCTTCGGCAATAAGCCCTGCCGGCGCCTTCAAGGCCAAGACCTTATTCAGATCATTAAGTGTTATCTCAAAACGCCCGGTCACTTTAGTGTCGTATATCTTGAGAAAAATATAGCTTTGACCTGTAATGTGTGCGTGGAGGGTATCCCCGGATAGAACAGCAAGGAAGACAAATAGAGCAGCAATCATTTGAACACTAAAACGGGAGAAGTAAAAGCGGATAAATCTCATATCTATCTATTATATATGCAGACACAGCTAAGTGTCAGCCCTTGCAAGGGAAATACAGGCTGCACAATGCAGAATTACAGATAAGCGATAGGACTTCTTTTATAAACTGAGTAAAATGCGAAAGGGATGGTGACAAGTACACCCAGACATACCGTTGTAAAAACAACTTCAGCAAACGATCCGAATGACCATATGAACCGCAGGGGAACATCACTGGTGCGAAAGACGGTTATTATAAGGGAAATGATGTAGCCCGCAATAGACCCGAGGAGAGTTATCCAGATAGTCCTGAATGTAAGCATCTGGAAGATTATCCCCTGCTTTGCACCCAGCGTATATACTGTAGACACCTCGGATTTTCTCATATCAAGATTGATATACGTGCTGATCATGATACAAAGGGCTATGAGAATAAACGCGACCGTATACAGAGCCTTTTGGTAATTAACGAGTGCTGATCCAATCTCTTTTTCAGCAGTGTCACCCCGGTATGCATCAATGATATTCATTGGAAATTGGACGTTCGATGTTCGATGTTCGACGTTCTTCAGTGTTGTCTTAAGCTTCTCATACGAGGAAACTGATTCAGGAAAGATACGAATTTCATTAATGAGGCCATCATGTCCCGTCACGTTCTGCAGCACAGGCAACGACAGGAAAACTGACACGTCTTCTATCCCTCCGGTTGTTGGTATTACACCGGCAACAGTAAATGACTCTGAGCGTATCAGTAGATTATCACCCCTTTCCTTATGCAGTTTTTCTGATGCCACATTGCCAAGAAGAACCTCTTTGCTTCCGATCGAGTACTCCCTGAAAGGATGGGAATACACACTATTGAAATCAATACCCGTAACAGGCATTTCCCTGCCATCTACGGACAGACGCTCCGTTAAACGTTCTTCGGCAAATCGCAGATATGATGAATATTTCTGTTTAATGGTCTCAAGTGAAGCAGAAGAAAACCTCTTGTCCTTAAATCTAGCTGCAACAAGGTCTGAGGAGAGAATTCCCTGAGGAACCATTATAAGTGAAGGCCCGATATAGTCCACCCTGTTCTTGACCGTACTTTTTCTAGCATTCCCCATCAAATCAAGGGATACGGGCAGAGCAATGAGGAGCGCAACCAGTATTACATTGATATAAAAAATGACCTGCCGCCCTTTCAGCTCCTGCCAGGACAGCCAGAGACTGAATAGCGCCGTACTCTTAGTGCCCTGTTCCATTTGTGAATTTTCCGTCCTCGAGGTGCAGTACCTGTTTTGCATAAGCAGCCACTTCTTCTTCATGTGTGACTACTATTATTGTATGGCCGTTATTGTT
>PIVU01000178.1 GCA_003354025.1 Nitrospirota bacterium | reverse complement strand
TCGCTGAAGATTTGGGCATTACACCTGAACAAATCATTGGGACAACTGATTATGACTATTTTCCGAAGGAGCTGGCTGAACAATATCGGAATGACGATCATAGGGTTATGCAATCCAAGGTTACTGAAGAAATAGATGAAAAAATCATTATCGATGATCAGGAAAGAGTGATTCATACTGTTAAGGCCCCTGCCTTGGATGAGCAGGGCAATGTTGACGGCGTAATAGGCATTTTCTGGGATGTTACCGATCATAAATTGCTTGAAGAGAAATTCCATCAGGCCCAGAAGATGGAGTCTTTGGGGACCCTTGTTGGTGGTGTTGCCCATGAATTTAACAATACGCTGGCTGGAATAGCGGGAAGACTTTATATGGCCAAAATCAGTTCGGAGAATAACCCTGCAACTATCAGACATATAAATATTATTTCAGATTTAAGCGACAGGGCCGCTGAAATGACCAAGCAGCTATTGGCCTTTGCGAGGAAAAGCCCTGTAGAGATGAAAGTCTTTGATTTGGAAGCCTTAGTTAAAGAGACGTTCAAACTTCACAAATTCAGTATCCCCGAGAACATAAAAGTTGAGATGCATTTTAGTCGATGCTCACTTCCAATTCTTGGTGATAAATCTCAAGTCCAACAGATACTTGTTAACCTTCTGAATAATGCACGTGATGCATTGGCTGATGTAAGTAACCCCCGTGTAAGTGTCACTTTAGAACTGTTTGAGGCTGATAAATCATTTATCCAGCTGCATCCAAACCTGCAAGATAAGAGTTTTGCGCATTTAATAGTTGAAGATAATGGCTGTGGCATTTCAAAAGAAAATAGAGATAAGATTTTTGACCCCTTTTTTACGACTAAGGATATGGGTAAAGGCACAGGTCTGGGGCTTGCCATGGTTTATGGTGCTATTCAAATCCACAATGGTTTCATTGATATGGACTCGGAACCTGGCAAGGGAACTCGAATGCATATTTATATTCCCATGTCTTTATCCGTTCCTCAGGATGAGATAAAGAATATTTCACAAATTGCTCGCGGGGGAGGAGAGGTTATTCTATTCGTTGATGATGAAGCAGCGCTTCGTGAGTCAGGAAGAGAGATTCTGGAGTTGATCGGTTATTCCGTTCTGGATGCCTCGAATGGTTTAGAGGCCGTCGAATCTTTTATTGCTAATAAAGACTCAATATCTCTTGTTATTATGGATGTTGTTATGCCTGAAAAGGGAGGGTTAGAAGCAGCAATGGAAATTAAGGCAATTAGTGACAATGCAAAGATCATTCTATGTACAGGTTATGATAAAGAAGATGTGGTTAATAATAGAGATATAATGGGGATCACAGTAATATCCAAGCCATATAATATTCATGATCTTAGCCGCATCATAAGAGAGTTAATAACTGATTAGGCTCCATCTGAATCCCTGATTAACAGAGCTACCTATCGTTAGACAGTCTTTGACCGTATTTATTGTTTCAGGTCGATAATATAAACGTTGTTTTTCTTATGCTTATAAGTGCAATGGGCAATACCCTCTATATTTGTGATAGTATTAATGTCATTTTGAAAACCGGAAAAGAGAGATAATGGAAGAGCGTTTACAGAAAATAATAGCAAAATGCGGCGTAGCGTCAAGGCGGAAAGCCGAGGAGCTTATCCTTGAGGGCCTCGTAAAAGTCAATGGTGTGAAGGCTGAAATAGGAATGAAAGCCGACCTTGAAAGGGACCATATAAAGGTAAATGGCAAACTCATAAACAAGGTTGAACCAAAAGTTTATCTGATACTTAATAAACCGGTCCAGTGCATTACGGCGATGTATGACCCGGAAAAAAGACCAACCGTAAAGGATTACCTTCATCGTGTCAAAGCGCAGGTTTTTCCTGTAGGCCGGCTTGATTATAACTCTGAAGGCCTTCTTATTGTAACGAATGACGGTGATCTGACAAATGCTATCCTTCACCCCAGGAGCAAAATCCCAAAAACATATCGGGTAAAGGTTAACGAGATTCCTGATGAGAATGACATAGCGAAGCTTGAAAAAGGCATCAGGCTGGATGATGGCATGACAAGGCCTGCAAAGATCAGGATCGTACAAAGATTGAAGGCGAACTCATGGGTTGATATCACCATACATGAAGGAAGAAAAAGGCAGGTGCGGAGAATGTTCGACCGTATTGGCCACTCTGTCATTAAGCTGATAAGGATAAGAATAAACGGACTTCATTTGAGTGGTCTGAAGTCGGGAGAGTTCCGGCATCTAACAATTGAAGAAGTGGAAAAGTTGAAGAAGGAGACTGGAGTTAGTTAATCAGTGGTAAAAACGGCAATTTGTTGATGTGACTAAACTCCGGAGGGCCCACAGATTTCAGTGATGACACAGATCTTTAAAATCAATATAATAATTACCTGATACATAGATTGAAACGGAGACATATTTAATAATGAGAACACATTCATGCGGACAAATAACAGAAAATGAAATAGGCTCAACGGTCACTATAGTTGGCTGGACCAATAAATGGCGCGATCATGGAGGTGTAGTATTTATTGACCTCAGAGACAGAAGCGGACTGGTCCAGGTTGTATTCAGCCCGGAGATTGATGTTGAGCTTCATAAGGCCGCGCATAAAATACGAAATGAATTTGTTCTCCAGATAGAAGGTGATGTAAGGCAGAGGCCTGAAGGGACAATCAATACTTCACTGCCAACAGGTCAGGTTGAAGTTGTGGTGAAATCATTCACTGTGCTGAATGAGTGCAAGCCCCTGCCGTTTATGGTTGATGATGAAACAGATGCTTCCGAAAGTCTGAGATATAAATACAGATACCTTGATCTCAGAAGACCCATTATACAGAAGTACATGATTATGAGGCATAAAGCAGTAAAGTCCTTAAGGGCCTACCTTGACTCACAGGACTTCCTGGACATCGAAACGCCTATGCTGACAAAGAGTACACCAGAGGGAGCAAGGGATTATCTCGTACCGAGCAGGACCAACCCGGGACGTTTTTTTGCATTGCCGCAGTCGCCCCAGATATTCAAACAGATACTCATGGTTTCCGGTCTTGAGAGGTACTACCAGATTGTTAAATGTTTCAGGGACGAGGACCTGAGGGCGGACAGGCAGCCGGAGTTTACCCAGGTGGATATGGAACTCTCTTTTGTTACCCGTGATGATGTTATAGCAATTGTTGATGATATGATAAAAATAGTGTTTAAAGAGACCCTGGATGTTGAGCTTACAGAACCCCCGGTAAGGCTGACCTATCATGAGGCAATGGACAGATACGGGTCTGACAAGCCGGACTTGAGGTTCGGGCTTGAACTGAAAGATGTGAGTGATATAGTCAAAGACTCTTCCTTTAAAGTGTTCCTTGATACACTATCAAAAGGCGGCATGGTTAAAGCCATCAACGGCAAAGGCATGGCAGGCTACTCAAGGAAGGACCTTGATGATTTAACAAGGGAAGTCCAGGGCTACGGGGCAAAAGGTCTTGCATGGATGAAGGTCAAAGACAAAATTGAATCTCCAATAGCAAAGTTTTTCCCCGAGGAGTCGCTGAAGGCCCTGACTGAAAGACTGGAGGCGGAGAACGGTGACCTTATGCTCTTCGTTGCCGATAAAGTCGATGTAACAAACGACTGTCTTTCAAGGCTCAGGAATGAACTTGGCAGGAGGCTTGATCTGATCAAGGAAGGCGTTTATAAGTTTGCATGGATAACTGACTTTCCGATATTTGAATATAATGAAGATGAAAAGCGTTATGAAGCAATGCATCACCCGTTTACAGCACCTATGGAAGAAGACCTTGAAACGTTCTTTTCTGTTGATGCTTCTGAATTACGGTCCCCCGATTCCGGACTCCGGTCTCTCAGGGCGGAAGCCTACGATATTGTCTTAAACGGTTATGAAATCGGCGGCGGAAGCATCCGTATCCATAAAAAGGACGCCCAGGACAGAATGTTCCAGCTCCTTAATATTGACGCTGATGAGGCGAATGATAAATTCGGCTTTCTCCTGGAGGCACTTGAATACGGCGCCCCCCCACACGGCGGACTTGCACTCGGCCTTGACCGGCTGGTGATGATAATGACGGGAGCCCATTCAATCAGGGACGTAATAGCATTCCCCAAAACTCAAAAAGCTGCCTGTCCTTTGAGCAGTGCACCTTCAGAGGTTGATGCCAAGCAGTTGGAAGAACTGAGCCTTAAGCTGGATATAGTGGAATAGCTTAGTATCCCTGATTGCTTCCCTGCAGGATTTATCCATTTTTTTATTGACTTAACTCGATGCTTATATTAGTATTCTTACTATCAAGTAATGAGTCTGAGCAATCTGCATAGATATATTCTTTTCTTCAAAGTTGTTTAACGATAACCAGTTCTTCAAAAGGGTGTGGAGATGGCAACGGAGAATGAAAGTACCCTCCATAAATCAGGCACGCAAGATAGCAAGGAGTCTCTGCGCAGAAAAAAAACCAGTCTGTATGATGTCCTCCCTTCTTTAAACGTAACGGAAGAACAGACCGGTCGCAGAAAAACTGATGAATATTTAAAACTGTTTCAGCATCTTATCAACCAGTCCAACGATGCTATATTTATTATCGATCCTGAATCAGCCTATTTTATTGATGTTAATGATAAGGCATGCACAAGCCTGGAATATTCGTACAAGGAGTTGCTCTCCATGAGTGTTATGGATATACAACAGGCATTTCCTGATATTGAATCCTGGAGAAAACATGTTGAGATAGTAAGGAATGACGGATGCATGATGCGTGAAGGAGTACATAAGCGCAAAAACGGATCTGTTTTTCCTGTTGAGGTAAGTGTCAAGCATGTAACGCACGACAGGATTAATTATATAATCGCTTTTTCAAGGGATATATCCATACGGAAAAAAGCTCAGGAAGATCTGGATAAATACAAGTTGCTGTTTTCTCAAATAAATGACCTTGCATATATTTGTGATGCTGACGGCAATTTAACTTACGCAAATGATGTGTTCGAAAAGTTAACGGGTTTTAAAGTCAGTGACTATATAGGTAAATCATTTGCCCCCCTGTTTGATGATTACAATCTGGAAAAAGCAATGATTGAATTCGGGAAAACGCTTAATGGAGAATGCACGCAGTTTGAACTTTACTTCAAGAATACGGGCATCCCCTGTGAATACAATAATATGCCGCTTAAGGACGATAAACAGAATATTATAGGTGTGGTTGGCATCGCGCGGGACATTACGGAACGGAAGCAGGCTGAAATTGCACTGAAGGAAAGTGAAGCCAGGTTTAAAACATTAACATCTCTTGCCCCCGTTGGTATTTACCTTGCTGATCCTGAAGGGAACTGCTTGTATGTGAACAACGCCTGGTCGGAGATGTCAGGCCTTTCGTTGGACGATGCAAAAGGGAAAGGCTGGATCAAAGGAATTCACCCGCAAGACCGTGGGCAAGTAATGTCCATGTGGGAAAAAATGGTGAGCTCAGGAGGTAACTGGGGGCATGAATACAGGTTCAGGCATAGTGAAGGTAAAATAACCTGGGTTCTTGGGTATGCAAAAAAAATCCTTAATGATGCCGGTGAAGTATCGGGTTATGTCGGGACAAACCTGGACATTACTTCCCGTAAACAAAATGAAAAAAGGGCATTGCGAGCGAATCAGCTGGCGTCAATCGGAGAACTGGCAGCCGGGGTTGCTCATGAAATTAATAATCCGATTAACGGTATTATCAACTATGCTCAGATACTGGAGAACCGTAATGATCAATCCAGTAAAGAGTGGGACATTGCCTGTCGAATCATAAAAGAAGGCAATCGGATTGCTGATATTGTCAGTTGTCTTCTATCATTTTCCAGGGAAATCAAGGAGGAAAAGATTCCTGTAAGAGTTGATGTGCTGCTCGCCATGGCTCTTGAACTGGTAGATTCACAATTACAAAAAGACGGAATCATTCTCAAATTGAACATACCTCAGGATATGAGTATGGTATCGGTGCAGCAGCAACAGATAAGGCAGGTTTTTTTGAACATGATAAGTAATGCAAGATACGCTTTGAACAGAAAATATGCTGGAGTTAGTAATAAAAAAGTGCTGAAAATTACCTGTGAAGAAGTACTGGAAAATGATGCACCTTTCATCCGGGTTATATTTCATGATAATGGTACGGGCATACCGGAAACCGAAGTTGATAAAATAATGAATCCATTCTTTTCAACAAAGCCCTGTGAACATGGCACAGGGCTTGGTTTAAGTATAAGCGATAGCATTATCAGTGATCATGGAGGGAAAATCAATATCAGCAGTGAAGAAGGTATGTACACTGAAGTAGTAGTTTCTCTGCCTGTTATTGAAAGAAGCTCGCCCCTTTAATGAACAGTCTCAAGCATAACCTCAATTGCACCGTGGCTGGTTTGATAATATATTGACAACCTGCCGAACATGTAATAGCATGTAAGATATATGCCGGGTTCTTGGAATGAATAAGTAAGAGGGGGCTTTCATTTTAGTTAAATATTAGTATAGTTTGATTTTATGAAACTGTTGCATTCAAGGGAATCGGGATAAGGGGCTAATATGGCTGAGGTAAACCAATATCATAATAAGGGTGGTTTTAAACAAACCCTTCAAGAAACCAGCTCTGCCTATTTACACTCTTCTACTACT
>PIVU01000424.1 GCA_003354025.1 Nitrospirota bacterium | reverse complement strand
AAACTCGGACAGAAATTTTCTTGCAACAGCACCAACAGCTACCCGTGCGGCAGTCTCTCTGGCGCTGGAACGTTCAAGGATATTTCTTAAATCCCTGTGATTATACTTCAATGCTCCAGTGAGATCCGCATGTCCGGGCCGGGGCCTTGTGACAGGATGCATTTTGGAGTCAGGCTCTATGCGTCTCGTACTCTTTGCTTCAGGGCTCATTATTTCTTCCCAGTTGGCCCAGTCCTTATTTTTTATTAACAGTGAAACTGGCGAACCGAGGGTCTTTCCCCAGCGAACTCCCGAGAGGACCTGTGCCCGGTCTGTCTCAATCTTCATCCTTCCGCCCCTGCCGAAGCCCTTCTGGCGTCTTGCAAGATCATTGTTAATGTCCTTAGCGGTCAACGGCATATTCGACGGCAGTCCGTCGATTGTACATACCAGCGCCTGCCCGTGTGATTCACCTGATGTTAAATATCTGAGCTTTGTCATGCCTGTTATCTATTCTCCTCTTTATTCAGATGTATACTGAAATATTTAGCAAACTCACTGAAGTCATCAAGACCTTTAGTGAGGTAACTGTACAGTAATTTATAATCTATCCCGGTATACTCATGAATTAATATATTCCTGAACCCTGCCATTCCCTTTACCTTTTCTGCAAAGTCCAGGGGAGTGATGCCTTCATCACCCAGTATCCTGATTATATCACTGCTATCGTCAGGACTTTCAAATCCCTGCTCCGCAATTATGTGATTGCCTATGTCGAGAATGCATTCAATCGCAACCTGGAAATTTCTTTCCACAGCGCTCAGCAGCACTTCATTTTCAATCAATTCTTCGTAAGGTACGTTACTTGATTGCTGAAGTATCTGAAGGGCCTTTTCTAACTTTTTCAATCGAGTATTTATGACTTCCCTTGAAATTACCAAAATTCCCACTCCTTATCTTTTCATGAAGGATCCTGTCCTGAACATTTCTCAGGTGGATTGTATCTAGGTAACGCTTTGTTGCTTTTGCCGTAAATTCTATACGCGTCTTCTCGTCTTTCGAAAAAAGCATCACACCATTCTTTATAACTTCATGACATAACACTGGAGGTGCAGTGTTCAGAACTGCAACATCTACTTTATCAAAGGACATGAGTCCAATCAGAGACGTTATAAAGTCCTGCTTCAGAAGACTGTAATCACTTATGCTTACACTTTCATCCAAAAGCACGGCAATATCAATATCGCTTTCCGGTGTTGCCCTGTCAGAAGCGTATGATCCGAAGACAAAAGCGGCGAGTATTTCGCTCCGGGAGTGTAAGTAATTCTTAACACTATCAATATCCAGTTTTTTCATTACACTATGTTATTAAAAAAGGTATTTAATGTAAAGAAAGATATAAGCTGCTTCCCGGATATTCATCTATGGAATGGACAAAAGAGTTATTAATATTATTGTGTCTGATTGGAGATTTTGCGGAAATTTTGTTTTTTACAAAAACTGTTATTTTATGCTATGTTTGAATGTATGATACGGTTTAAAAAAATCCCCGATGATATTGATCAGAAAATTGCCTGCCTGACGGATTTATTTAAAAGCGAGCCAAATATTCTTTTTGCTTATCTCTTTGGGGGGCTCTTGAAAGAAAGAAGAAGTCCGTTAAGTGATGTTGATATAGC
>PIVU01000024.1 GCA_003354025.1 Nitrospirota bacterium | reverse complement strand
CTCTCATCGAAGGAGTCAGAAACATACTTCAAAAAAATAAGCCCAAGCACCGCATGCTTATAAACCGCCGCATCCAGATTGGAGCGGAGCTTGTCAGCGGATGTCCAGAGCTTTTTGTCGAGATCGTCTAAGAATTTTTGTTCTTTTAGTGCAGATGTCATTTTATTGAAAACTCCTTAATTATCTATCGAGTTTAAATGAGCAATATCAGCCGTATAATTAACGAACACCGCTCACACACTTTCAACCCATTGAATCTATACGAAAATCATGGCTTTATACGGACAGGCCTGATGGATTTACTAAGATTACTCCTGATATCGGTCTTTGTCAAGAATTTTCCCGGAAATTTCCCAATACTTTCAAGCACTACGGGAAAAGAAAGCGCGTAAGACAGAAAGTGCACAAGAGTTTAAAGCGCGTAAGTTAGTAAGTATGAAAGATCGTAAGTTGAAAGACCGTAAGCGCGCTTGCGTCGAAAAACTTGAGAGCTTTCGATCTTACACACTTACGCGCTTTCTGTGAGGAAGTCAAGAAAAGCGTCTGCGACCAGAGTAACCGCTCCGCCTGCAGGTTCAGGGTTGTTGAGCACCTCTAATTCGGGCTCTCATAAAAGATATAGCTTGTTGAATAGTCGCTGAACTCAAAGTAAACCTTTTTTTCGTTATCATCTGCTTTGAAGTTTAAATTCTTATCCATGACACCATAACCGAACCGATATGGCCGATCACCCCCACCGGAAGTCCCTTTGGCAGTTGTCAGCTTATCAATCTTAATAAACCTGTTCACCAGTTTATCCCCTGCATAGACATCAAGCACTCCATCAACACCGGTCCAGTTCTGAATACCGCGTCCAAGCTTGTTCTGTGTTTCCTGGGTACAGCCTGCCAGCAAAAGTGTGCCGACAAGGCACGACATGATAATTGTTCTTTTCCATATCAAATTCATAATTATTCTCCTTATTTTGAATCCGTACTGAATGGGTGTTGTCAGGGCTCCATTCTACATTAGTGACTGTTGTCGTGTCTACGCACTTCAGAATAATCTATGATGTAAATTAAAGTTAGTAAGGGGGAAAAGCTCGTAAGTTAGTAAGCGTGAAAGATCGTCAGTTGAACGACCTGATGCGCGCTTGCGCTGAAAAACTTGCGAGCTTTCGATCTTTCTATCTTACGCGCTTTCACCCTTTCACACTTCCAAGCTTTTATAGAATCCCCATAGCATCCTGCCAACTTCTGCTATCAACTCTTCAGATTTTGAACTGTCTTCTTTATGGTATCCAAGCCGCTTTGAAAACGAGAAAAGGTATTTTGTTTCAGCATGTGAACCCAATGCAATATTAATGAAATGCTTCAGCTCTTTTTTACTCTTGCGACCATAACCCTCAACAATGTTTGTTGGAACAGATAACGATGCCCTTCTCATCTGAGAAGTAATCCCGAACATTTCTGATTTCGGAAAAGCCTCTGTGATTTTATAGATCCTCAACGCTAATTCATCAGACTTCTGAAAAACCCCCAGGTCCTCATACATGCCCATTACAACCTCCTTTAAGCGTGAAAGAGTTTAAAGTGCGCAAGTTAGTAAGCGTGAAAGATCGTCAGTTGAAAGACCGGAAGCGCGCTTACGCCGAAAAACTTGCGAGCTTTCGATCTTGCGCACGTATGGGTTGTTCCAACCGATACAACAGTTTCAACGATTAAATACTCGAACTTTAGAACCAGCCTAAGCAAACTCCAACCGCAGATCCTTATTAAAAACTTTGGCTAACCTTTCCAGTGTCTTCAGCGTTGGATTGCTCTTCCCGGGCTTTTCGAGGCGCTGGTAGGCCTGGTATGAGATACCGAGGACTTTGGCTATGTCACCTTGAGTGAGTTTCTTTTTTACACGGAGTTTTCTGAGAAGTATCGGAACTGAAACTTCAGGCTCCGGTTCAATTGAATAAACGTTTCTACCTTTAACCTTTGATGGTTCAGGAATTTTGTGTTCTCTTTCAAATATCGAAGCAAGATATCCTGTTAGTGCTTCTTTCCCATTACTCTTTGCATCTTCAAGAGACTCACCCTCGGTAAGGCATCCCGGGAGGTCAGGGAATTCAACCATATATAATTTATCTTCTTTGAAATACTGTATTTTTGCGGGATAACTTAAAATCACTTCAGACCTCCCTGCTTAAGCAGTGCATGCAAAAGACCTTTTCCAAGATCCCTATTCCCATGGATCGGTACTGACAGCGTTTTTGCACGCTTTACCATAATATGATGGCTACCCTGAATTCTTTCCAGTTCCCATCCGTTCTGCTTCAGCAGCTTTATTAGTTGCTTACCTGTCATTTCAATTATACAACATATATATTGTATTAACAATCAACATAAATCTGTTGATTTTTGATATATTACGCGGAATAAACTACCGCCAATGTCCCCTTGACTTGATGATTATAACATGGGGATACTTAACGTTCCAACCATTTCAGACAATCAAGTCTATTCAGCGAATATATTGAGTGGGTGTTGTCTTCATTCTACAGTGGGAGTTAAGGCAAGAGATATAAAACTGACACTATTTAATTCTAATGCTGTTTAGATAGCGAAACAAAACACGTGATGATTTGGGAGGGTTATTTTTTTCTTTTTCCTTTATCGCATTTCTGACAAGTTGTGACAACTGCTGACGATCAGCTTCAGGGTATGTATCCAGTATTTCTTGCATAAGGGCTTTATTCCCGGCTATAAGTTCATCTCTCCACTTTTCCGTTTCCTTGAATGCCTGGGCCTTTCTGTAGCTGCCCTCTTCTATCTCAGTAATTGCATCCTGAATCGTCTCGGAATCGATCTTACGCATGAGATTACCGATATACTGCATCTGCCTGCGGATTGCACCATGGCTCTTCATTGCTCTAGCAAGCACAACAGCTTCACGAATCTCTTCCGGCATATCAATCTCACCGAGTTGCTGTCTCGAAAGTTTAACAAGCTTCTCCCCTAGCTTCTGCAATGCTTCAGCTTCTCTTTTCTTCTGAGTTTTACTTATGTAGTCTATTTCATCTTCATTCATAATTTGCAATTCGTAGTACGTTTGTTTGTTCGACGTACGCCGTTCGACGGCCTTTAATACATCTCAAATTTAGCCAGCCTTCCGTCAAGACCTCCTGAATTCAGGGGCTGTTTCCAGGTTGGCTTCAATCCGATTTTCTTAAGATAGCTTCTATCTCCGAAATATATATATGCTGTTGAACCTGTGCATTTCTGCTTCAGAAAATCGCCGAGATCTTTATAAAAAAGATCCAGGTCCGTGCTGTCTTTCATTCTTATCCCATAGGGCGGATTTGTAATAATAACACTATTCTGCAGTGAAGGAATATTCCTGAAATCCATCTTTTCAATTTTAACCTGTTTCCCCCCAGGTAACTGATCAATATTTGTACGCGATAAATTAACGGCCTCACCTGATATGTCATAACCAGTGATACATCCATCGGGTAACCCACGAACATTATTATTCATTCCTTTTTTTAAACGTGCCCATAGTCCACTATCATAATCAGGCAAACACTCAAAACCATAGTGCTTACGTAATATGCCAGTTGGTATATTGCAGTATTGCATAAGAGCCTCGGCAAGGAGTGTGCCCGAACCGCACATAGGGTCGTACAGAGGCACCTTTCCGTCCCACTCTGAATATTTGATAATTGCTGCAGCAACTGTCTCCTGCATCGGGGCCTCAACTGCATTTTTCCTGTACCCTCTCCTGTGAAGGGAGCCGCCGGAAGTCTCAACGCTAATAACAGCCCAATCATTTTGTATGTGGAGATTCAGCCAAAGGTAGGGGTTTCTCGTATCAATGCTGGGCCTTTTCCCCTTACGTTCCTTAAAATAATCGACAATCGCATCTTTTAACTTCAATGATGCAAATTGTGAGTTTCTCATTTTGCTATTTGATACATTACTGAAAATTGCAAAAGTATTTTCAGGAGTAAGGAAATCAGTCCACTCGACCTTTTTAGCCTCTTCGTATAATTGCTCCGGAGTCCTGCAACGAAAGGATAAAAGAGGAGCCATGATTCTTGATGCAAGTTTTGTGGAGTAATTGATCCGATAAAGCGTTTCCTTATCAGAGTTGAAATAAATACCTCTGTATATCTGGCTAACTTCGGATGCTCCAAGTTCGGACAATTCTATTGAACCGAGTTCTTTTATACCATCTGCAATTTGTGCAAAATAACGGTTATTTTTCTGATATTCGTACATATTTTTTTTGCCTTCCAAATTAATTTTACCTGTATCCGGCCTAATGACACATTATGAAGGATATGGGAATGGATAAAACTTCAGGAAAACAATGACGATTCATTCCGTTTTCTTTCTGAAAATCAAGAACCACATCTAAAAACGGATCTATCAAACTATAATTCTTTCGATTCGTTATGCTCTCTAAAACCTCTATACAGGTTCAGTCTCCGGCTCAACTTCAGTAGGTATTGCGTCATCGGTCATATGCATTGAAAGTGCCTTCGAAGAGCCCGGTTCCTGCATAGTGATACCGTAAATATAGTCAGCAGCTTCCATAGTCCGCCTGTTATGAGTAATGGTAATAAACTGGATGTCACTGGAAAGTTTCTTAACCAAATCAACGAACCTTCCCGTATTGGTCTCATCAAGAGGAGCATCAACCTCATCGAGTAAACACATCGGTGTCGGTTTAATCATGAATCCTGCAAAAAGCAGCGAAATCGCAGTAAGAGCTTTTTCACCGCCAGAGAGAAGGTTCAGGTTCTGGAGTCTTTTCCCCGGAGGCTGCGCTATAATTTCAATCCCGGCATCAAGAATACTGCCTTCAGTAAGCTGCAGTTCCGCCTTTCCCTTTCCGAAGAGAATAGAAAAAACTTCCTTAAACTTTTCATTCAGCATTTCAAATGCATCTTCCAGTCTTTTCTTGGTAGTCCTGTTGATTTTACGTATCGTATCTTCAAGAGCCTCAATTGACTGTAGTAAATCATCCCTCTGTTTGGTCAGGAAATCATATCTTTCCTTCAACTCTTCATACTCATCAATAGTGCCAAGACTCACTGCACCCATGGACTGCAGCTTTTCTTTCATTTGCGGCAGCTCTTCTTCCTCTTCCTGCTCAACAACATCTGTCACTTCCAGTGTCTCTATTTCAAGCTGGTATGATTTATGTATGTCCTCTTTCAGATAATCCAGCTTCATGGATTTCTCCATTTTCTTCATCTCAACCTGGTTCAGCTCATTACGCACTACATCCAGCTCCGAAGCAATTTCTTTTTCACGTTTTTCAATTATCGCAAGTTCAGCCGTCTTTGCTTCAAGTATTTCATTCACTTTTGAAGCCTCAGTCTGCAGTTCGCTGGCCCTGACGACTTTTAGTTTTAATGCATCGTCTTTGTCTATAATTGCCTGTTCTTTATTTATGATGCCGCTATCAATATTGGCACGCTCTGTCACCATCTCTTCTTTTTTTCTGTCTATATTCTGAATCGTGCTCTTGAGTCGGTCCATCTCCCTTTTTATTGATGCCATTTTTTCACGGGTAGAAGTCAGTTCCATTTTGATCTCGGTCAGTCCGGCCCTCAATGATTCAATAGATTCTTTCCTCTCCGATATAATGCCCTGCACAGACCGTATCATTTCCTCTATCTTCTGCTTTTCACTCTCAAGGGACGCACAGGTTTCTTCCTTTACCTTCAGAGTACTGCTTAAATCTTCTTTCTCCTTATGGTCATCATTTATTTCCAGAGAAATGTATTCATGTTTCTTTTGCAGGCGGGAATTCTCTTCCACGAGATTGTCCACTTTCACTTTCATCTCATGACAGTATTTCTCCTTGCTCGATATTTTCGCATCGATCGTTATGATGTCATTCTCAAGCGTTACAATGTTCTCTTTCAGAGTTGATACTGTTCGCTCCGCATTAACAATAATTCCCCTCTTACCGGAAAGTTCCTGATCGATTTCCTTGATCTGTCTCTTTACTTTCAGAACCCCTTTGTCCGTACCCCCAAATACCATACCTGACGGTTCAAGCACTTCACCTTCAAGGGTGACAAAGTAAGGAGGTCTGGCATTAGCATATTGAGGCATTCTCCATACGGAAAGCGCTGTCTCCAGGTTTTCTACCAATACAATATCGTCCAATAGCGAAAGGGCAACTTTGCCAAATCCTTCTTTTACAGAAACGTACTTGGACGCTCTTCCGATTACGCCCTGACTGTTTTCCATTTCAGATTGGGAGGATGATATCTCTTCCCTTCCGAAAGGGTCCACAGTAATAAAACCGCTTCTCTTAGTGTTCTGCTCTTTAATTAGTTGAAGCGCCCTGGTTATTTCACCGTTATCTTCCACTACTGCAGCGCCCAGTTTGTCACCCAGTACAGCCTCTATAGCTGTTTCATATTCACGGGGAGTCTCAAAGATGTCAGCTACCTGACATAATGTTTTTATATTTTCATCAACAGAAGCCATCTGGCTTTTATCAATTTCCTTCAGCGATTCCAACTTTGAATTCAATACCGCAAGCTGCTCTCTCTCTGTGTACAGTTTTTCTTCATTTTCAGAAAGCTCCTGTTTTCTGTTCCTCAGCTGTATGGTCATTTCCTCTTTATTACTTTTAGCAGCAGTAAGATCTTTTTCAACCTCAGCATGTTCATTCTTTGTATTATCAATCCTGGAAGTCAGAGAAGAGAGGTTATCATTAATGCTATTAATGTCCTGTGAGCTTTTTTCTGTTTTTTTGCTGATATTCTCTATATTCAGATTTATGTGACTGATCTCATTCTTAATATTGCTGACCTCTTCAGCTTTTGCAAAGAGACTCCTACGCTGATACTCAAGGTCCTGCTCCATTTCAAGAATTTCATTTTCAGCCCCGGAGAAAGTCCTGTTTCTCTCTTCAAGAATGCTCTCCATACTGTTCAGTTCACTGCCCAGCTCCATTCCACTTTCTTCAATTTCCCTTATAGAAGCTGCTGCCGATTCCTTCTGACGGTCAAGATCACTGTCCTGCCTTCCCAGGTCATTCAGCCGTTCCCTGAGGTTTTCACATTCGTTTTTCAAAAGCGCAATTTTACCCTCATCCTCAGTTGTTTCTTTTTCTATGGCATACAGATTGGTCCTTACTTCCGCAAGTGATCTCTCATGTTCAACACAGAGACGTTTCTTTTCTTCAATTAATGCTTCAGTTGAATGAACTCCTGCAGCTAACTCTACTTCCTTTAACTTACATGTCTCTTCAGATTGGTTAAATGATGTTATCTCACTACTAAAAGCGAGATAGTTTCTCTTTGCCAGTCTTAATTCAATATCTTTGATCACTTCAAACAGCTTTTTAAATCTCTCTGCTTTTTTGGCATGTCTGTCAATTGTATTGATCTGCCTCTTGACTTCGGCAACAATGTCGGACACTCTCTGCAGATTTGTTTTTGAAAGCTCGAGCTTGTTTGTTGCCTCATGTTTTCTCACCTTATATTTCATAACACCGGCAACTTCCTCTATCAGAAAGCGGCGGTCAATAGGCTTAGAATTAACGATATCTCCGATTCTGCCCTGCTCAAGTATGGAGTATGCTTTCAGCTCCAATCCAGTATCAAGAAGCATATTTCTAATATCCTTAAGTCTGCATGGGACTTTGTTCATCAGATATTCACTCTCACCTGATCTGTAAAGACGCCGTGTAATGGCGATTTTGACCTTTTCTTCTTTAACTATAGCTTCAGCTGCAATATGTATCGCTTTATTTGTACCTTCTTCGTTATCAACTACATTACCTTCGACTATATTGCCATCAGCTCCATTGCCGTCAGTATCATTACTTTCAGAATTATTTTCAGATCCATTATTTTGAGAAGCAGCTTCCTCTGAACCATTACCGCCAGATTGCTCTGCTTCCTTCTCACTAACTATTTTCTTAACAAGAACATCGGAGAGGAGCATGGTGACTTCCGCCATACCCTTGGTCTTCTTTGTTGAAGAACCGGCAAAAATAACATCCTCCATTTTTCCGCCTCTTAAGCTCTTTGCGCTCTGCTCACCCAGTACCCATTTAAAGGCATCTACAACATTACTTTTCCCGCACCCGTTCGGGCCGACAATGGCAGTCGTTCCTGGATGGAGTTTAAAGACAGTTTTGTCTGCAAACGACTTGAAACCAACTAATTCGAGCCTTTCAATACGCATTTTTATCCCTTTTTACATGAAGTTTTATATAAATCACAAACACGTGGAAACAACTAAATATTGTGTTCTTTTGAAGCATATCACCTATATGATGTGTTTTTGCGTTCCTGATAATATAAACTATCAGGTCAATTCAATCAAGTCTTTTTTTCTTTTTTTAATACCCCAAAGAGACTAATTACATTTCTATTATTATTCATGAGGTTGCTTGACTTATTGTCATACCCGACTTTATGTTTATAGCTGGAAATATTACGTCTATATAAGATTTATTAATATGCTCATGAAACAACCACCATAATTAAGAGACAGTTATCAGGTTATGAATATTGGCTCCTGCCTGAGGATGGTAGTTAAAAAGGCGAATATACTATAAGGTCTTATTGCAGAACATAATAATAAGGGACAGGACTGGTCCCCTTTCTCTGTACTACGATGCTTATATAATTCTTATCTTCTTCTCTGATGTTTGGTTCTTTTCAGCAATTTTCTGTGTTTGTGCTTGCTCATTTTCTTCTTACGCCATTTTTTAACATTTCCCATGCAGCTACCTCCAAATTAATGTTTTCTATATTTTAATAACTCACAATTATCAATCAAATAAAAATCAGAGCATAGTATTATGCAAATAAATACACTTTTTATCAAATATATTCATTTTATTTTACTTTTTATTTTTTACGGGCATATATTCATGTGCCTGGTGCATAAATGCCTCAAGCTGAATTTCCGAACCTGTTGCCTCTGCTCCGTCATATGCCACACTCAGACAGGGTATGCCGGTATCCTGTTTTAGACCTTTTAATAAAGCGCTTACAATGGTTCCAGGCATGCATCCAAAAGGAATTGCACTGATAATGCCTGAAGCCCCTTTATTTACAAAGTCTATTGTTTTGCCCATGCTTAATACGGCTTCTCCCTCAAATGAATCATGCACATAAGGAGCTGCATATTTCATTAGAGTCTTTGTATCAGGCTCATGTAATGTCTTTAGAAAACCCTCAAGCGGCTTTGTATATTCATGTGCCACCTTTTTCTTAACATATTTGGCCACCAAAGAGCCTACAACATCCGTTACATTCCTCTTTGAAAACGCATTACTTTTAAATCTCACAAATGCCTTTCTGAATCCCATCAGATTTATGTAGTGAAGCCATTCTTCCAGCGGCGCTATCCATACTTCCCCGCCCAAATCTTCCACTTTTCTGATTATATCTTCGTTCGAGAAAGCGTTTAGCCTTACAAATATCTCTCCGATGATTCCGATGAGCGGCTTTCTTTCTCCGCTTCTCTGAATACTGGCAAAATCCCGTCTCATTTCAGTTATAAGTGCCGGCATATTACCGTTTCCTTTAGCCAGAGTCACGTGCATTTTTTTGAGATACTCAGTATAGACAGCATCAGTCTCCCCCTTGTTCACTTCATAGGGCCTTGTTTCATGAAGACATTTGTATAAAAGATCGATCGACAGAATACCCTTCCAGGCCTGTTTTACAAAATCATTCCCAACTATATCAAGGTCAGCATAAAAAGACTCGTCCTGATTGGGTGCATATATAGGTACCTGGGGAAATCCAATTTCATCCAGTATCATGCGGTTAAGAATATTATACTGGCCGAAACGGCACGGTCCTGCTCCTGAAGGCATGAAGAAAACAGCTGATCTGGGATCAAATCCGGATGAAAATGCCTTCCTTACCATATCACCTGTTGTTATGGTGCAGGGGTAGCACTCCTTGCCGGAAACATATCGTCTTCCCCATTTCAACGTTTCAGCATCAGGGGTAGGCAGCACTTCGGCACTAAGACCACATGATTCAAAAGCAGCAGCCAGGCCAAATGCATGGTCAGACATTCTCGGGATATAAACTACCTTGCCTGTTGATCCTTTACGGATTGAAAGCGATTTAAAATCTTTGGGTATCGTAACCTTAATCTCATCCCTGCCTTCTATACTGTCAAGAAATGCCTCACAGCGGGTTATAACTCCGGCATCTGCGCTGTGCTCATCTATTTCGATTTGCAGAAATGGTTTGTTGGACATGCTTTCATCAAAAAACCTTTGTATGAATGAATCGGGACCACAGGAAAAATTGCCTATATACAAACCATAAAGTTTTGGGTTGTCCCTGATAATCTCGGCGGCCTTTAAAATATTCTGCCCGGAACGCCAGTACATATTGGTCCACTTTTTGGTAATGTCCACTCCTTCAAGAGGAAGGAAATCCTGTGGAATGGAAAACACTCCCAGAGCGGCAAGTTTTTTCGGTATTTCCAGGTTAATACCCTTGTCAAATGCATTGTATGCCCGTCCTACTATGACAACAGTCCTTTCAGGAAGGTCAGCTAGTATGTCCTGCCCTCTTTTATTAATGGCTGAAGTAAAAGCCTTCTGGGTATGGTCAGCTTTAAGCATCGCAGTCTTTATAGCTTCCTTTGATATATTGAAAGGCTTAAGTGAGTCAAAAATCTCTTTAACCAGATTTTTCTCGCCAAGTTCATAGTTAATGACCGGTTTGATCATGCTGATTTTATCAAATGCTATGTTGGCAAGATAAGGCATGGTCTGTGCGTACGGACATGCAAAGCTCCTCATCGATTCACTGTCAGGATTAAAATTAATAAAGCTGGGAAGGAAAACAGCATCAACATTTTTGTCCAAAAGGTCCCTTATGTGGCCATGAGCTACTTTGTGAGGGAAACAGCTTTCTGCAAGTATATGCTCAACACCTTTATTAATCACCTGTCTGTTCGTATCTCCCGACAGTTCAACCTCAAATCCGAGTTCCCATAACAGCGTGCTCCAGTAAGGGAGGAAGTCATGGAAAAAGAATATTCTCGGAATTCCGACACGGTATGTCTTGTGTCCGTTGGATGATTTTTTCTTTCCAAATTTCTCTACGTAAGCCAGGTGTGATTTATTGAGAAGACTTTCTCTTTCAGCAAAAAGATCGGGCATCTTCACAACTAAGTCATTATTGTCCTTGCGCTTAACATCATACTTTTCACATCTACTTCCATAAAATAGCGGATCATTTTCACCATCTACTTTTACCCTGTTAATTTCACAAAGGTTGTCACAGCCTTTGCATTCGAAAGATTTTATTGCGTAGTCCCTCTTCGACAGATCAAAGCCTTTGAATGTTGTAGTCCGTTTTGCATCTCCAACAGCTGCTCCATTTCCATTACCGTTTTTCATATGTTTTTTGGCGATATGTGCCATGCCTATTGCACCGGTAACATCATGATGGGGAGGTACGATAATCTTCATGTCAAGATAATTTTCAAAAGCAGCAACAACGGTTTTGTTAAAGGCAACTCCACCCTGAAAAAACACTTTGTTGCCGATTGGCCTGTCACATACTACTCTATTAATATAGTTCTGTACGATTGAGTATGAAAGCCCTGCAACGAGGTCTTCTTTAGGTGCGCCCCTCTGCTGCTTTGAGAGTAGAGAATTTTCCATGAACACCGTACATCTTTCTCCAAGTGAGCATGGCTTTTGTGACTGGAACGCCGATTCAGCGAATTCATCTTTAACTGATATATCCAGTTTCTCAGCCTGCTCTTCCAAAAAGGAGCCGGTGCCTGCAGCACATGCCTTGTTCATTTCAAAGTCAACAATCACTCCGTCTTTAATGGATATATATTTAGAATCCTGTCCCCCTATTTCGAGGATTGTATCAACTTCAGGGTCTATGTCAACAGCAGCCTGTGCCTGCGCTGTAATCTCATTTTTCACAATGTCAGCACCAACAAAGTCGGCTATCATATATCGCCCTGACCCGGTAGTTCCTACCCCGAGGATATTCACCTTCTCAGCGATCTCTTTCCCGACTTCATCCAACCCCTGCTTAACTGCTTCTATGGGTCTGCCGGCAGTCATCAGATATCTCTTTGAAAGAACTCTTTCTTCTTCATCGATAACAGCAAGATTTGTACTGATTGAACCAATATCGATGCCTAAATATGCATTAACTCTTTCTGAAGTTCCGGTATCATGAATGTGGTACGACGGGTTATGACGATTTCCAAACGCCTCTAAATCTTCACAAAGTGGTTTGTGCCCGGTACTTTCATCAGTCAGCGCCGAGATAAAATCCTCAAGTCGTTTTATATTAAAGGTAGACTGAACACCATCTTCCATATCCTTTAAAACAGCACCGATTGCCGGCATTACCGAAAAATGTTCCGGAATTATTATATCATCGCAATTCATTACTTCCCTGAATGCCCTCTTTACTCCGCTGTTTGCTGCAACGCCGCCCTGAAAACTGATCGGGTGAGGCAGTGTCATGTTCTTACAGATGCTGCCCTTAAAATTTCTTGCAACGGCAAAACAAAGTCCTGCAACAATATCTTCAACAGGTGTCGCAATCTGCTGCAGATGGATCATATCGGACTTGGCAAAAACACTGCAGCGTCCGGCTATACGCGGAGGCTTTTCAGACTTCAGCGCCATTTCTCCAAACTCTTCTATACTGAGATTTAACCGCTCTGCCTGCTGGTCCAGAAAAGATCCCGTACCGGCTGCACATACGGAGTTCATTGAAAACTCCTTAACAACTCCATTATCCATTAATAAAAGCTTTGAGTCTTCGCCGCCCAGTTCGATAACAGTCTTTACTTCAGGGAGGAGATTCTTATTTGAATAACTCAGGGCAACTACTTCATTTATGGGGTTAATGCCGAGTGCCCTGGCAATCAGCTTTCCTGCAGAGCCTGTAATGCTTAAAGAACAATCTGAAGGCAAAGTTCCAAGTAATTCAAGCGCAACTGACAACGGATTACCTTTATGCCGTATATATTTGGTATCAAGTATATTCTGTTCTTTATCCAGCACAGCAAGTTTGACACTCACTGAGCCTGCATCTAGTCCTGCAAACTTATTCATCGAATCAATTCCTCACTTCCTTAACGATTTATGGAGTTGTTTTTCTACCGACTTAACTTTTTCTTCAATTCTGTTCAACATTCCCTTACGGTCATCTATTGTTATTTTTGTCACTACTCTCTCTTCATCCTTCAACATGGTTTTATGACACTTTTCAATTAAACCCATAACCTCATGCCATTCACCTTCAACCACTGTACCCATCGGATTTATTTTATAGGGAAGACCACTATCATCAACAATCTTTAAAATCCCGGCTACTTCTTTTCCAAGGCTAGGCCCTTTTCCAATCGGAATCATACTAAATTCAACAAGCACGCGCCCTCCTGATGGACATATACTTTCCTCTATTTTCAAAGATTTTTCAAGCTATTTTATATATATCATTAATATAGTTGCAAATCCTGCTCTTTTTCACTCAATCCGGCCAGCCTTATAACCTGCCAGCCATAAGGTGATTTTTCTAAATATACTCTCAATTTCCTGTGCCCTCCGGCATCACCCAACAGGTATCCACGTTCATTTCCGGCAGATGCTATAAGGCTGACTCTTAAGTCCGCTACAGCTTTTTCTTCAGTAATATTAATGCCTTTAATGTCCGAAGCAATCTCAAAATCATCATAACTTTTAAAGAGCCCTTCCGCCCTTTTTTTTAGCATCATGTAACTTCCGCCGTAGTCATCTGAGTAATTAAATGAGATATGGCCCATTAGTGATTTAAGGTCTTCGCCAACCACCGACTGTTCACACTGACCGATTATTTTTCTAATACGTTTCTTATCTGACGGGAACACGACAATAACAGTAATTACTATAACTAGAATTATAATGAAGCTATACCATTTCATTGCAAATTACCTTTTTGGTGGGGATGTTTTATTGTACTCGCTCGAATATGATACATCATATTTCACCATGCTTATCAAATATAACCTAATATTCTAAAAGTTCAATCGCTCAATTATTTGACCGATGTAAGCATTTGGTTATGTTATAATCATGTTATAACATTCCGGGAGGTACATATGAAAAGAAAAATTTGTGCGATCGGCAATAGCAGGGGTGTATCAATACCTGTAGATGTACTGGAGGAGCTTAATCTTGCTGTAGGTTCTGATGTAGATATTAAGCTGGATGAAAAGCATTCACGCATTGTGATTGAACCTGTAAAGAAAAAACGAAAGTATCCCAAAGACGTGGACCATGAATTTGTTTCACAGGTAAATGAGTTTATTGAAAAATATGAGCCTGCCTTGAAAGAGATTGCAAAGAAATGAAATACCTGTCATCGGAACAGGTTTTATTTATCCACAGCAGACTCATAGACACGTCCGGAGGAGCGCACGGTGTCAGGGACATAGGTCTTTTGCAATCTGCAGTAGAAAGACCGAAAGCTACGTTTGAAGGAAAAGATTTATATAGAGATTTATTTCACAAAACTGCAGCACTCATGGAATCCCTCACTAACAATCATCCCTTCGTTGACGGCAACAAACGGACTGCAATAACAAGTTCCGCCCTTTTCCTCCAGTTTAACGGATATATACTCAATACTTCTCAGAATAAACTAGAAAAATTTACTCTCCGAATAGCCACCGGGAAAGCCTCATTTGATGATGCTGTTGAATGGTTTAAAAGAAACTCCAATAGAACGTAAGAGTGGTTTGCATATTTAGTCTTTTAACAACAGTATAGAGATTAATCAATGGAATCCAGACAGCTTATAGAAACGCCCGTAGGGGTAATTCACGAATTACCCCACTTTTAAGAATTGAATATATAGTGCTTTTATAATATAAAAAACCCGGAACCCTGTTATGCAGGGACTCCGGGTTCAAATAACAATCTTAATCTAAGTTACTACTCTTCCTTCTTAGTCGCCTCTTTCTCTTCAACTAACTTCTGCTTAATGTGAGCTGGAACTTCCTCATAGTGGGAAGCTTCCATAGTGTACATACCCTGCCCGCTTGTTAGTGCGTTTAGCTGGTTTGCATATGTCAGCATTTCAGCCATAGGAACCTGGGCAGCTATCTTCTGTGCCCCGCCAGGCAGAGAATCTACGCCCTGTACTTTTCCTCTCTTTGAGTTCAGATCTCCAATGACATTGCCCAGAAATTCTTCAGGGGTGTCTACTTCAACTTTCACGATCGGTTCAAGTATGACCGCTTTAGCGTTAGGAGTGGCTTTTTTAAGGGCCATTGAGCCTGCTATTTTAAATGCCATTTCAGATGAATCAACATTATGGTAAGAACCGTCATATAATGTTGCCTTCATATCAACTACAGGAAAGCCTGCAATCAGACCTTCTTTCATTTTCTCGATAATGCCTTTTTCAACAGCCGGGATATATTGCCTGGGTATTGCACCGCCGACAATCTGATTTTCAAATTCAAAACCTCCGCCTCTCTGCAAAGGTTCTATTTTCACCCAACAGTCTCCAAACTGCCCTCTGCCGCCGGACTGCTTTTTATACTTGCCCTGAGCGTTTGCTGTTGCCCTGATAGTCTCCCTATAGGGAATCTTCGGTGTCTTCATGATGACTTCAACGCCGAACTTTCTTTTAAGTTTTTCGAGAATAACTTCAAGATGCATCTGCCCCATTCCTCCAAGAATCATTTCAGCGGATTCAGGGTCTCTGTGAAATTTCAGTGTCGGATCCTCTTCCAGCAGCCTGTGCAGACCTGTAGCAACTTTCTCTTCATCCCCGCGTGACTTTGGCTCCATTGCGTAGGAGATCATTGGGTCGGTAAACTTAACAGGATCGAACAATATTGGGTTTCCCGGATCAGTGAGAGTATCACCGGTCAAAACTTCTTTCAGTTTGGCAACGGCAGCTATTTCTCCCGGGCCCACTTCTTTTACCGGCACCTGCTTCTTTCCCAGGAGGTAAAACATATTCCCCATTTTCTCTTTGCTGTCGCGGGTGGCATTGAAGATATTAGTATCAGACTTTAATACACCCGAGTACACTCTGAAGAGCGTAAGCTTACCTGCAAAAGGATCTGCAATTGTCTTAAATACTTTTAATGAGAGCGGCGCACCTGCTTCCGGATTTCTTGTAATTTCCTCTCCCGATTTTGTGTCTTTTCCCTTTATCGGAACCTTTGCAGCCCTTACTACCGGAGATGGAAGACATTCATTTATAGTCTCCATAAGCTGTAGTACACCGATGTTATCAGTTGCTGAACCGCATAGTGCAGGTATAAGAGTTCCATTTAGCGAACCCTCCCGTATACCCGTGTTTATTTCATTGTCCGTAAGGTCAGTGCCTTCAAGATATTTTTCAAGTAAATCATCATCTGTCTCAGCAATTTTTTCAACAAGTTTCTTCCTGTACTCCTCGGCATCTGATTTAAAAGCATCAGGAATATCTTCTTCAACAACTTTGCCGTCCTTTTTGACTTTGGCTTTCATTTTTACAACATCAATAACTCCGGCCAGACTATCGTTCATCATCATGGGAAAATTAAGAGGAACAGTGGGAATCTCATAGGTCTTTTCAACACTATCCAGCGCATTAAGATAGTCGGCATTTTCCTTGTCCATTTTATTAACGAAAATTATTCTGGGTACTTGATACTGGTCGGCAAATTTCCATACCTTGCCTGTCTCAGCCTTTACACCTGACAGTCCGCTTATGAGAACAACTGCTCCGTCTACAGCACTGAGACAGCATTTTGTGTCTTCAATAAAATTGATATAACCCGGAGTGTCAACTATATTCAGCCTGTGACCGTTCCAGTCACAAAACGCCAGTGCTGATGAAATTGAAATATTACGGTTAATCTCTTCGGCTTCATAATCAGTTACTGTATTGCCGTCTTCGACTCTGCCGATCCTGTCAGTTGCATTGGCGTCAAAGAGCATGGCCTCTACGAGTGAGGTCTTACCCGCTCCCCCGTGAGCAATTACTGCGATATTCCTGATTTTCTCAACATCAATAGCCATAATCAACCCTCCTTAACTAGATTGCTTTATTTAAAGTATTTATTTACTTGTGTCAGCTGATAATCTCCTCAATGACCGGTTTGTATTCAGTCTTTGAGCTAATGTTCCTAGACCATATTTTTATTCCTATAAATGATAACAGCAGACAGGAAAAACCCAGTACTGCTGCAACCAGGTCCGAGTCAACACCTGTGATATATTTCTCTCCAATATTTTTACCAATAATTGCACCCGTAATAAGAATAACAACGGGCATGCCGTATATTAACATGGATCCTTTGAGATAGGTATAAGGCTGCATGGAAAGTTTAACGGTTTGACCTTCTTTAGCATGAATCGGGTTTATAGCTTCGATCTCAGCGCCATCAGCGGTAGTTTTACATGCCCCTCCCGCAGTACATCCGTCACAGCTGCTCTTTTTCTTCACAGCTACCAAGGCGGTGACTCCTTCAACTTTAGTGACAGTGCCGACTTCTTCAATCATAAAAAACCTTTAAAAGGGTTCCAGGGTAACTACAAAAAAAACTCTTATTCCATATTTCTAGTAAATAATCTGTTAGTCTTTTCTTTTCCCTCGACCCCTTGAATCCTTGACCCCTTGGACCCTGTCTTTCTACCCTCTCAAGAGTTTGTACTCTATGCTGTCCACAAGTGCCTGCCAGGATGCTTCTATGATATTTTCAGATACTCCGACAGTACCCCACTTGTGTTTTCCGTCCCCTGATTCAATGAGGACTCTAACATTAGCGGAAGTTCCCTTGCCGGCAGTCAGGACCCTTACTTTGTAATCTATCAATTCCACTTCTTTTAGCTGAGGATAAAACTGCTCAAGCGCTTTTCTTAACGCATTATCCAGTGCATTGACCGGTCCGTTTCCGTCAGCAGCAGTATGCTGCCGCTTGCCGCCCACTTTCAGCATAATCGTGGCTTCACAAAGGGGCTCTTCCCCCTCTTTTCTCTTTTCTACAATAACCCTGAAGCCGATCAAATCAAAAAACTTACGGTGCAAGCCAAAGGTCTTTTTAATTAACAGTTCAAATGATGCCTCTGCGCCTTCATATTGAAATCCCTGGCTCTCAAGCTGTTTCAGCTCTGTTACTATCTGCGTAACTTTCGGCGAATCCTGATCGACCTTTAATTTGAAATCTTTTATTTTCCTTATAATGTTGCTCTTTCCGCCAAGATCCGACACCAGAACTCTCTGATAATTGCCAACCTTCTCGGGTCGGATATGCTCGTATGTCTCAGGATGCCTCTGGATCGCACTAACATGGACGCCGCCTTTGTGAGCAAAAGCACTGTCGCCAATAAAGGGCTGTCGCTTAAAATGCCTGAGGTTTGCGATCTCGGTCACATACCGTGAAAGATCTTTTAATTTCTTTAGTTTATTTAATGTTATACAGTTCTTATTAAGCTTTAACTTTAAGTTAGGAATCACAGATATGAGGTTCGCATTTCCACATCTTTCACCCAATCCATTAATTGTTCCCTGAATCTGAGTTGCCCCGGCTTCAACTGCCATTATTGAGTTGGCTACAGCACACTCCGCATCATTGTGAGCATGGATTCCTATTGATATATCAAACATTCCGGATATTTTCTTTACTATATCCTTAATATCGCCGGGCATACATCCGCCGTTTGTATCGCATAAGACCAGGCATTCAGCCCCTGCTGATTGTGCTGCTTCCAGAGTTTTTATTGTGTATTCGGGATTTGCCTTGTATCCGTCAAAAAAATGCTCGGCATCGTAGAATACTGTCGGCACTCTCTTCTTAAGATAAGTAATCGTGTCGTAAATTAAGTCCAGGTTTCTCTGGAGAGATACTCTAAGCGCTTCCCTGACATGAAAGTCCCAGGTCTTTCCAAAAATCGTTACAACGGGAGTTTCCGCAGCTAGAAGTGCTTTGATACTGGGGTCTTCACTTACTTTCAGAGATGCACGATGAGTGGCACCAAAGGCTGCAAGTGCAGAGGCAGAGGGTTTAAATTTTTTTGCGTGATCAAAGAATTCCGCGTCTTTAGGGTTGGCACCGGGCCATCCTCCCTCGATATATTGAATACCAAATTCATCGAGTTTGTATAAAATCCGCAGCTTATCTTCAACAGAGAATGAAACATCCTCCGATTGTGACCCGTCCCTTAGAGTTGTATCGTAAATTTCTATTTTGCGCATTATACCGGAACCTGTTATATGTTATTAGTTATACAGTAATACTAGACAGTCTTAAATAATACAACTACTGTTTTGCAAGGTCAAATACTTTGTGCAGTTCCTTGACAGCCAGTTCAGACTGATTCATATCAACAACACAGGATATTTTTATTTCAGAAGTACTTATCATCATAATATTAACGCCTGCTTTCGATAGTGTCTCAAACATTGTTGCGGCAACACCAAAGTGAGACTGCATACCAACTCCTACAATAGATACTTTGGCCACTTCAGGATTCATATTAACACCCTGAGCTCCCAGCTTATCAGATACTTTCTGAGCAACTTCCAGAGCTTTTGGGCCCTCTGCCGTGGAAACTGTAAATGAGATATCAGTTGCCTTATCATCACTGCTGATATTCTGAACAATCATATCAACGTTAACATTAGCTTCAGCAATTGATTCAAACAGTGTTGCAGCTATTCCCGGTCTGTCGGGCACTCTCATTATTGTTATTCTTGCCTGGTTTTTGTCCTGGGCAACTCCAGTAACAACTATATTCTCCATATCTCCGTCCTCCTTTGTAACGAGTGTTCCCGGACTGTCATTATAGCTAGATCGGACAACCATGGGCACATTGAACTTCTTGGCGAATTCTACTGAACGGCCGTGAAGAACCTTTGCCCCAAGACTGGCCATCTCGAGCATCTCATCATAGGATATTTTATCCATTTTCCTGGCTTCAGGAACAACGCGCGGATCTGTCGTATACACACCATCCACATCTGTATATATTTCACAAAGGTCAGCCTTTAATGCCGCAGCTATTGCTACAGCAGTCGTATCCGATCCGCCTCTTCCAAGTGTTGTGACATCGGATAATTCATTGATGCCCTGGAAACCGGCAACAACAGGTATTTTATTTTCCTTAATAGCAGCTTTAATTCTATCGGCTTCAATACGGTCAATCATGGCCTTTGTGTGGGAGCTGTCCGTAATAATCCCTACCTGTCTTCCTGTGAAGCTCATAGACTCATATCCCAGCTCCTGAATGGCCATGGTCATAAGTGCGCTTGTTACCCTTTCACCAGATGACAAAAGAAGGTCCATTTCCCTCTCATTGGGATTATCCGTAATTTCACCTGCGAACTTCACAAACTTGTCCGTCTCGCCCGCCATTGCGGAAACTACTACAATTACATTGTTACCTTTAGCCGCGCAAGACACAACCCTCTCTGCAACTGCTTTAATTCTTTCCGTGTCTTTTACCGATGTACCGCCGTATTTTTGTACTATTAATTTCAACTTAAATCTCCTGCAAATAATTATATCTATTTAAAGAACTATGATGAATTCCTTATCGCTTTTTCATCAGAAAATAGTCCATCAGTTTGTAACCCTTTTCAAACATCTTAATGTCTTTCATTCTGCTTATACCTTCAGAGTACCTGCGGGGTTTTTTTGTTTTTTCTTTGCTTGCCATACTGCTTCTGTAAAGCGCAAAAGGGACAGGCTCCTTTGTATGAGTCCTCAAGCTAATCGGTGTAAAATGATCAGGCATAAGAAGAATGCTGTATTCACCATGTTTCGCAATATCTTTCAATATCGTTCCAACAACTTTTTCATCAAAATCTTCTATGGCCTGTAGCTTGGCCTTGAGGTCACCATTATGACCCGCTTCATCAGGGGCCTCTACATGAACATACAGAATGTCATGGTCTTTAAGCTCTCTCAGCGCTGCCTTTGCCTTGCCGATATAGTTTGTATCAATATATCCTGTTGCACCCTTTACTTTGATAATGTCAAAACCCGCACCAATGCCGAGACCCTTTGTCAGATCAACTGCTGATATCATAGCGCCTTTCATCCCGTGCTTTGATTTAAAAGACGGCAAAGGTATGCGTTTACCCTGCCCCCACAACCATATACTGCTGGCCGGATTGGACTTGTTCTCTATTCTCTTTTTGTTAACTTTATTATCAAGGAGAATCTCAGTAGACCGCTCCATCAGTGAGTTAATTATGTCAGCACCTTTACCGGATGGTAAATAGCTGCCAATAGTTTTACCGGTGATATCATGTGGAGGAGTACAGTGCATGCTGTCCTTACCATTTTTCCATATCATCAAGTGCCGATAGCTCATGCCCGGATGAAAAACGATATCGCTGCTTCCCAGTTTTTTATTTATATCCTTAATTAATGCAGTTGATTCTTTTGTAGTAATATGTCCGGAACTGTAGTCTTTCATTACTGCTTTTTCCCTGCTGCCGTTTTTGGGGAAATCAAGAGTAACAAGATTACACCTGAATGCTATATCTTTAGGGCCGAGTTTAATCCCCCTGTACTCTGCTTCGATAGGTGCCCTTCCGCTATAATACTTCCGGGGGCTGTAGCCAAGAATAGATAGATTGGCAACATCAGAACCGGGCTCAAACCCGTGGGGTACTGTCCTTGCCAGTCCGACCTCCCCTTCCGTTGCAAGCCAGTCCATATTTGGAGTATGGGCTTTTTGGAGGCATGTTTTAAATCCTAATTTTTTTAAAGGCTTGCCGGCCATTCCATCACCGACCAGAATTATATATTTCATAGCAAGTAAAAACCGTATTATGTTTTATGTTCTCCGCTCTTTGGACCTCATTATATGAAAGTATAGCAGAGCATCATTTATCATATTCCTGATTATATACAACACCCTCTTAAGAGCTCTTCTATTTCCGATATCCCTGCTTTAACTTTTACCGGCAGTTTTGACAAACTCATTGCATTCTCAGGATCTTTCAATCCGCTGCCTGTTAGAGTACATACTACTGTATCGCCGTCTGAAAAGAAATCCCTTTTTGAGAGTTTAATAACTCCTGCAATAGTAGACGCGGAAGCGGGTTCACAAAACACCCCTTCTTTAGATGCCAGGTATTTATATGCCTCAAGAATCTCTTCATCAGTAACCGCTTCGATTAGTCCGCCCGATTCATCCCTTGCAGCTTCCGCTCCCTTCCAGCTGGCAGGATTGCCGATTCTGATTGCCGTTGCAACTGTTTCAGGATTAGGAACCGGTTTGCCATTCACAATAGGAGCAGCTCCTGCGGCCTGAAAGCCGATCATTTTAGGAAGAGAGGTTATCTTGCCTGCATCTTTATATTCTTTATAACCCTTCCAGTATGCTGTAATATTCCCTGCGTTACCTACAGGCAGCACATGAAGGTCAGGGGCTTTCCCAAGTTGATCACAAATCTCAAATGCCGCTGTTTTCTGGCCTTCAATCCGAAAAGGATTTAAAGAGTTGACCAGGGCAATAGGATGCTTTGCAACCATTTCTTTAACAATATTTAAAGCATCGTCAAAATTACCGTCTATCTGAATAACCATGGCTCCGCTTATCATTGCCTGAGCGAGTTTACCCATGGCTATCTGACCTTCCGGAATCAGCACAACGCATGACATACCCGCCCTTGCAGCATAAGCAGCAGCAGATGCCGATGTATTACCCGTGGAGGCGCAGATTACAGCATGAGAACCGTCTTCTTTAGCTTTTGAGATTGCAAAGGTCATTCCACGGTCTTTAAATGAACCGGTAGGGTTGGAACCCTCGTATTTAAAGTACAGGTTGAGGTCCTGCTTGATTATGGTGTTAAGATGTAATGCCTTTATTAAAGGAGTATTGCCTTCATGCAGGGTAACAACGGGTGTACTGTCAGATACGGGTAGGTATTCTCTATAGTGATTAATTAAGCCATGCCACGGTTCCATTGCTATTCCAGTATGTCGCCTTCTACAAGTTCCACGTCAACGCCCTGTTGCCTGATAGATTCGATTCCTTTCTCAATTTTATCGCTGTCGCCTTCAAGCTCAAGAATCATCTCTCCAAATGTCGCCGTTATTTTGGCCCTTCTAATGTTCGGTATAATGTCATACTTCTTTGCCATTGTAAAAATGACCGGTTCTTTAATCAGGTTCTGAGGAAAAGTTAACTTAACCCTGGTCTTTTTCATATTCTCTCCATGAATCAATATACTTCATTTTAATAATTCAAAGCTGTTACTGGCTGCCTCCGGCTATGGCCGGGACTATAGAAACCTCATCTCCGTCTTTCACTTCAGTTTCTTCATTCTTCATAAATCTGACATCTTCTTCATTAACATAAATGTTAACAAAACGCCTTAATTTGCCATCTTCAGAAATTCTTTCAGCAAGCCCGGGATATTTCTGGTCCAGACTATTTACAAGTGCTATTATTGTACCAGCTTCTCCTTCGACTTCTTCTTTGCCCTCGGTAAGCCTCTGCAGGGGTACCGGAATTTTAACTGTAACAGGCATTTCAAACCCTCCTTTACTTCTATTAAAGTAATTATTCTTTATGTTTAATATTAACCAGCACTTCTTCAAATGACTTAAGGTTCGGGTTAATGTGATGGGGCTCACCGGTGTGTCCCATAATGGCCTCTTTTGTTTTCAGTCCGTTTCCGGTAACACAGAGAACTGTCACATCATCTCTTTTTATATGACCGCTTTCGATGAGTTTCATAGCGGAAGCCAGTGTCACTCCTCCTGCGGTTTCTGCAAAAATACCTTCTGTCTTTGCCATAAGTTTTATAGCATCGATTATTTCACTGTCCGATACATCTGCACCGTACCCTCCGGTGTCTCTTGTTACTTTTGTTGCATAGTATCCATCGGCAGGATTTCCTATTGCCAGTGACTTGGCCACTGTATTAGGCTTAACGGGCTTTATAACATCAACCCCTTCCTTTATCGCAGCAACAATGGGAGAACATCCGGTAGCCTGGGCTGAATATACTTTTGTGTTCGGCTCATCAATGATTCCAATTTTCTCAAACTCCTGAAAACTTTTCCATATCTTTGTGAGCAGAGAACCGCTTGCACAGGGAACTACTACAGCGTCAGGCGTCTTCCATCCAAGCTGCTCAATGATTTCATATCCCTGGGTTTTAGAACCTTCTGCATAGAAAGGCCTTATGTTAATGTTAACGAACGCCCAGTTATATTTATTTGCTACTTCACTGCACAGCCTGTTTACATCATCATAATTACCATCAACAGCAATCAGGTGCGGCTCATAAGCAAGGGATGCAATTATTTTGCTGTGCTCAAGGCTTGCCGGTATAAATATAAATCTGTTAAGTCCCGAGGCAGCTCCATGTGCCGACACAGAGTGGGCCAGGTTCCCTGTTGATGCACAGGCTACTGTATCAAAACCGAACTCCTTGGCTTTTGATAGCGCTACTGCAACAACACGGTCCTTAAAAGAGAGCGTAGGATGGGTAACCGTATCATCTTTTATATAGAGTTCTTTCAGCCCCATATGCTCTGCAAGTTTATCTGCCTTAACCAGTGGAGTAAATCCGGAATTAAGTCCAACTGTAGGTTCATTGTCCAGGGGCATCAATTCTTTGTAGCGCCATAAATTCTGCGGCCTGGACATTATCTTTTCCCTGGTAAGAACATTTTTTATACCTTCATAATCATATTCTACTTCAAGCGGACCAAAGCAAAACTCACATACATATATCGGGTCTACCTTGTATTCTCTCCCGCACTCTCTGCATTTAAGCCCTTTAACAAAACCCATATTTATTTAGCCTCCATATTATTACGAAATTATATGTTTACCGTTAATACTGATAACATATAACTCAATCTTTCTTTTTATATTGAGCAATACTCCTCTGGCAAATCCGTAAGCTCCGTTATTGTAGGATTATCACCACATACTGCACAATCTTTGTTTTTGGGTACTTTCACCTTCCGGAAATTTACTCCCAGTGCGTCATAAATAAGCAGATACCCTGAAAGGGGTTTCCCTTTGCCGAGAATCAGCTTCAGAACTTCCGTTGCCTGAAGAGCACCTATTACACCGGGTAGTACACCAAGAACACCTGCTTCCTGGCATGAAGGAACAAGTCCCGGCGGCGGCGGCTCTTCAAACAAACACCTGTAGCAATGACCTTCATGAGGTAATATTGTAGTAACCTGTCCTTCAAATCTCAAGATGGCCCCGCTGACAAGCGGCTTCTTGAGCATGACACAGGCATCATTAATTAAATACCTTGTTGGGAAATTATCCGTTCCGTCAACAATTATATCGTAATCCTTAAACAAATCTTTTACGTTCTTGCTGTTCAGTCTTTCCTTTATGGTAACTACATTAACATCCGGGTTCAGCGATTCAAAAGTCTGCTTCGCCGATTCAGCCTTATTGACACCAAGTGTCTTGACACTGTGTGCAATCTGTCTTTGTAAATTGCTGAGCTCAACTTCATCGTTGTCAACTATGGCTATAGTACCTACTCCTGCAGCAGCAAGATAATAACCTACAGGACATCCAAGCCCTCCTGCTCCTACCATCAGCACTTTTGCCTCGGATATTTTTTTCTGACCCTTACCGCCTACTTCGGGCAGGATAATATGTCTACTGTATCTTTTTAATTGTTCTTCTGAGAAATCCATTAGTCCTCTACCTCTTTTCTTACCTGGAGAATCCATTCCTTGGCATTGATTTTTTCGATCTTCAATACTTTATGTCCGTAATTCTCCATTGCTTTAGGCACACTGTCTGCTGCCTCGGGATAGTCGAGAATAATCTCAATAACCTGTCCCACTTCAATCATTTCAATACCAAGCTTTGATTTCACAAGCGTATAGGGACATACTTCACCCCTTATATCTAAATTTTTATCTATCTTAATATCTTCCATGCTATCCTTCTCCTCCTTCGACTCTCAGGTACATCGTTTTTTCTGAAACTATTGAGAGTCTGTTAATCTCCTTAAGTGCCATGACCATATCTTTTTCTCTTGCTTCATGGGTCATCATCACCAGGGTCACTGCTTTTTCCTTCTTTCGATCTTTCTGAATCATTGACCTGATACCAATATTATAGCTGCCTAGAATCCCTGATATTTTTGAAAGCACCCCGGGCTTGTCGATCACCGACATTCGGAGATAATAGCAGGTGCGGATGTCTTCCATTTTCTTAAGACTCAATTTCGGGTTCACCGACATCCCTATGCTAAACAGTCTGTCAACAGCACCTGTTTTAATATTCCTTGCTATATCAACGATATCACTGATAACCGCGCTTCCTGTCGGTAAATCACCAGCGCCCCTGCCGTAATAAAGACCTGCACCCGCAGAGTCACCTTCTATGTAAATAGCATTAAAAACCCCGTTAACACTTGAGATCAGATCATCCTGGGGAATCATTGTCGGATGGACCCTTAACTCAACTTCATTGTCAGCCTGCTTTGCTATTGCCAGCAGTTTAATTTTATAGCCGAATTCCGATGCAAACTGTATATCCATCGGCGTGATTCTTGTAATACCCTCGGTATAGATCTTTTTAAATGATAAAGGAACACCAAATGCAAGCGATGCCATCAATGTAAGTTTGTGAGCTGAATCAACCCCTTCTATATCAAAAGTCGGATCAGCCTCTGCATAGCCCAGTTCCTGGGCCTCCTTCAGAACCGTATCAAATTTCACACCCTCTTCAGTCATCTTTGTGAGGATATAGTTGGCAGTCCCATTGATGATTCCGTATATATTATTAATTTTGTTTCCAATAAGTGATTCTCTAATAACCTTAATAATAGGAATGCTGCCAGCGACAGAAGCTTCAAAACCCAGCTCCGCACTATTTTTTGCAGCAGCATCAAAAATCGCTTTTCCCGATTCTGCAAGAAGGGCCTTGTTTGCCGTAACAACATGTTTCCCGTTTTTAAGGGCTTTAACTATTATTTCTTTGGCAGGATGTATTCCCCCAATAAGTTCAACCACAATATCAATATCAGGATCATTGAGTATTTTTTCAGAGTCCTTTATCAACACGCCCTTTGCGAGCTTTAATCCCCTGTCACGTTTTACATCAAGGTCTGCAATATTTTTCAATACAATGGGGAAACCTAATTTCTTCTCAAAAACTTTACGTTTCTTTATAAGGATTTCAGCTGTCCCGGTCCCAACCGTTCCGAATCCGATTATCCCGACATTGATAGCGTCCTTTTTCAATTAAGCTCCTTCATAAATATTACCTAAAGATTTACTAACCTGTTATTATGCGTCAAATAATGAAATTAATTCAAGAGTTGAGAGGAGTAATTATGAGAATTATGCAGACACGCCTAATTGCTGCTTTACGCATGTATTGATAACACGCACTAACTGCCAAGTAAGTACCTGATAATAATGTCAAATTAATGTCAAAGTCTCAATAAATAAAGTTAGCAAGAAATCTTTGGCATTACGTCATTTGGAGTTGATTTGACATTATTTGTTAAATGCCTTTTTAATACCTCTTGTCGCCTGTCGAATTCTATGCTCATTCTCAACAAGAGCAAATCGTACAAAGCCCTCTCCTGCAGGACCAAATCCTATTCCAGGTGAAACAACGACTCCCGCAGTTTTCAAGAGAAATTTTGTGAACTCCAGTGATCCCATTTTTTTAAAGGGCTCAGGTATCTCAGCCCACACAAACATTGTTGCCTTTGGAGGCTCTATGATCCATCCTGCATTTTTCAAGCCCTGTATCAATACATTTCTTCTTGTCTCGTATACTTTCGCAATATCCCGCACACAGGTCTGATCGCCCCTTAAAGCGATAATACTTGCTATCTGTATGGGCTGGAACATTCCATAATCAAGGTAGCTCTTTATTGTTGTGAGCGCACCCACCAGCTCCCTGTTGCCGCAGCAGAAACCGACTCTCCATCCTGCCATAGAATAGCTCTTTGTTAAAGAGAAAAATTCTACTCCAACATCCTTTGCACCCTGGGCCTGCAAAAAACTGGGAGGCTGATATCCGTCAAAAGTAAGGTCGGCATAAGCAAAATCGTGCAAAACAATTACATTATTTTCTTTTGCAAAATCAACAACTTTTTGAAAAAAATCAAGGTCCGTCAACGTAGTAGTGGGATTATGAGGGAAATTAATTAATAGTATTTTCGGTCTCGGCCATGCAGCCTTAAACTCCTCCTCCATGGACTTAAAAAAATCAGCACCCTTTAGAACAGGTATACTCCGGACATCACCACCGGCCAGAATAAAACTGTATGGATGAATAGGATAAGCCGGTGCAGGAGTCAGTACAAGGTCGCCCGGTTCTATCATTGCATAAGCAAGATGTGACAAGCCCTCTTTGGAGCCTATCGTTATAACCGCTTCAGTCTCAGGATCAAGATCAACATCAAAACGTCTTTTATACCATTCGCATATTGCAAGCCTTAACTGAGTTATTCCCTTGGAAGCAGAATACCTGTGGTTCTTGGGATTCCGTGCGGCCTCAACCAGTTTCTCAATAATGTGGTCCGGAGTCGGAAGGTCAGGGTTTCCCATTCCGAGATCGATAATGTCCTCACCCTTTCTCCGCGCTTCCATTTTCAGCGCGTTAACTATAGCAAATACATATGGCGGCAGTCGTTTTATTCTCTTGAATTCGTACATATGACCCTCTTATTAATTAATGTTTAATAATTAATAACAATAAGATATTTTATATTATTAATCAAGTAACTTCTTCGGTTTAAACCATGTAGGCACAGAAACAACGTAGGGGCAGGTCTTGTGCCTGCCCTTGAAATATGACAAGACCATGGGCAGGCACAAGACCTGCCCCTACAGAACTGTCTTTAAGACTCATTAAACATCTTCCCTGCATCCATTGAACTCCTTGTTAACGGGGATGATGCTAATTCTTTAAATCCCATTTCCAGGCCTTTAGCTCTGTACTGTTCGAATATTTCAGGCTTAATGTATTCCACCACCTTTATATTCTCTCTTCGGGGCTGAAGATATTGACCGATAGTCAAAAAATCCGTGTCCACATTCCGCAGATTGCGCATAACCGACAGGACTTCATCAGAGGTCTCGCCCAACCCAACCATAATTCCTGATTTCGTTTTAATGTCAGGTGACAGGTCCCGTGCAGTTTTCAATACATTTAAGGACTGTTTATAGTCAGCCATCGGGCGAACTGTATCATACAGACGCGGGACTGTCTCAATATTATGGTTAAATACATCAGGCCCTGCATCCAGGACAACTTTAAGGGCCTCTGGGTTTCCTTTAAAGTCTGGTGTCAAAACCTCTATTTTTATTCTTTTATTTTCATTTTTTACAGCTTTGATTGTTCTGGCAAAATGCTCTGCCCCGCCATCTGCGAGATCGTCTCTGGTAACAGAAGTTATTACCACAAATTCCAGACCGAGCTCTTTTGCAGCATCTGCAACCCGCCCGGGCTCTTCAGGATCAAGAGGAAGTGGATTTTTTGAATCAACGGCACAGAATGAGCAATTACGCGTACATCTGTCTCCCAGGATCATGAAGGTAGCGGTATGCTGAGAAAAACAGTTCCCCTGATTGGGGCAGCGTGCTTCTTCACATACTGTTGAAACTCCATGGTTCCTTAGAATTTTTTTAGTGCCATGCATGCC
>PIVU01000177.1 GCA_003354025.1 Nitrospirota bacterium | reverse complement strand
TTAAGAGTGTCCGTAATAGATAAAGAAGCTGTAGTTTTGTCCGACGGACCTGAAGTTAAATTTGAACCCTTTGAAAGCGCCACAACTCATTTCACCCTTCATGAAGGCATGAAAATATCTGTGCTAAAATCAAAACCGGGCTGGTTGAAAGTAAAACGTTCTGACGGAAAAAGCGGCTGGGTAACAGGAAATTCAGCAGAAATCATATAATGCTGAAGTTTGTTTTTTTGATAAAAAGCCTCGCTGTTTTTACTAAAAAACTCATCCGTTACAGTGTCATTATAACATTAAGCCTGTAGCATTTATGACACAAAACCTATCGCACCCTTTCAAAATATCCTTTTAAAATAGAACGTTTCAAACTGGCAGGAATATTGCAATTAATTAAGTGGAGGGTATAATCATTATACTGTCAAAAATGGAAATACAAAACGAAATTAAAAGATTCAGGATTAATCCCCTGTACAAACTCGAAACATTCTTCAAAGAAAGAAGACTGAAAAAGGAGAAAAAACTTCTCCAGCTTCAGCTCGCAATTGTATCCGGCGGCATTAAAAGAATGAAATAAAGAGCAAGATTGCCTCTGTCCGCTTTCTTATCCTCTCTATATCATAAAACGCCAATACACTCTTCTATACTTGCATCTTCTTGTCTGAACTCGCCTTAAACATTTCCATATCTTCCTCTGATTAGCATGGATATATACTTGAATCCAGCGTCAATTTACCACAATTAAACAAGCGTTTTTTTCTTGACAATTATATTCATCAATGATAGCCTAAATCGAAGTTTCCTTAGTATCTGTTGTAGGCCCGGACCACAACGAGTTACTCTTTGTGGTTTTTTTTATTTAAAGGGACTATGCAATACTCAACATTTATTTTCATATCAGGAGGTAGTAAAAAGTGATGAACAACGGAACAGTAAAGTGGTTCAACGAATCCAAGGGGTTTGGATTTATATCTAGCGATACAGGGGATGATATTTTTGTTCACTACTCATCTATCGCAGGCAGTGGATTCAAGACACTTCTCGAAGGCGATTCAGTAAGTTTCGACGTAGAAGACGGTGATAAAGGTCTTAAAGCTGTAAACGTAGTTAAACTGTAATAATTCTGAGTAAGTCCCCTGAGCAAAGCCCGGGGGACTTATTTTTTTTATTCTCCAGACAGCATCTTTCCCATACACATCCCGATAATTTCCTTATAAAAAGCTGTCCCTATTTGCCGGCTTTTTTCAGACTGCACACAAGCTCCATCAGCAGCTCATCAATGCCCTCAGGATTAACGGGCTGCCATTCCGTATTCTTCCTCAACAGTTTGCTTTCCCCATTTTTATTATAAGAGGTTTTTTTCCGGATTTTCTGTTTACTGTTTTTGCAGTCCATCTCTATTTCACTCACAATTGATTCATAAGCCGAAGGCTTTTTAGGCTCCACTTTCTTTTGGAGCATAACAGTCCCTCTTGAAGTATGACTGATGCTTTGAAGGTCCATATAATAACTGTCTCCTTTATCATCCTCCATAAAATACTCCCAGTCAGCACTTTCTGATATGGATGGAACAATAAACAACATCATCATGGCTATAACAATTAATCTCTTTTTCATTATCTATCCTTTAGTAATATATTTAGAGAAAGTAATAATACCCTCAAAGATTAATTATATCAAAACAGCAGTAATTAATGCCCCTGTATAAAACTATTCAGAACATCAATTAATTAGTGAAAGAATATGTAAGCAATAACAATCGAAGCAGCAATGCCTGCCAGGTCCGCTATTAAGCCGCATGTAACGGCATATCTCGTATTTCGTATCCCGACTGAGCCGAAATAAACGGCAATAATATAAAAAGTTGTATCAGTGGCTCCCTGAACAATTGAGGCAACCCTGCCCACAAAAGAGTCGGCCCCGTACGTGTTCATTGCATCCACCATCATTCCCCTTGCCCCGCTTCCGCTCAGAGGTTTCATCAATGCTGTAGGCAGTGCCCCGGTAAAATCAGCATCAAGTTGAAAAGACACAAGAGTTTTCTGAATCATACTGATAATCATATCCATTGCCCCTGATGCCCGGAATACACCGACCGCCACCAGTATCGCGATAAGGTAGGGAATGATAGTCACTGCAACCTTAAACCCATCCTTTGCTCCCTCGATAAATGCTTCATACACATTAACTTTCTTCAAAGCAGCCAGAAGGATAAACATGACAATAATGGAAAAAAGCAGCACATTCGCCGTCACTGAAGAAACAACTGCGATCTCTTCCCTGCTCATTCGTGACATAAGCAAAACCACCGACCCTGCCAAAACAATAAAACCGCCAATATAAGAAAGAATGACCCTGTCCAACAAATTAATTTTCTGATACAGCGCTACGCTAATCAATCCGGCCATAGTTGAAAACGAAGTCGCCAGTAAAATGGGAAGGAAAATATCTGAAGGGTCAGCAGCCCCCATCTGAAATCTATATACCATAATCGTAACAGGAATCAGGGTCAGACCAGAGGTGTTTAAAACGAGAAACATTATCATCGCATCAGACGCAACACCCTTATCCTGGTTTGTCGCCTGCATCTCTTTCATTGCCTTTAACCCCAGTGGTGTCGCGGCATTGTCCAGTCCCAGCATGTTAGCTGCAATATTCATCATTATTGAACCGATTGCCGGATGGTCTTTGCCCAGTTCCGGAAGCAGGCGGTGAAAAAAAGGCCCCACTGCCCTGGAAAAAATTCTTACCACCCCGCCCTTCTCCCCAATTTTCATCAATCCCATCCAGAGCGTTAATACTCCTGCCAGGCCCAGTGAAATTTCAAAACCTGTTTTCGCATATTCAAATGTTGAGTTCATCATCTTCGGAAATACTTCCATATCATTAAAGAAGACCAGTTTTACAATCCCGACAATAAATGAACTTAAAAAAAATCCTATCCAGATGTAGTTGAGCGCCATGAAATATAGTACCACAGCGCCCGTAAGCAGTGGCTGTCAGGCAGGGAATTGCTTAATAATCAAATGGAGCTATATACTAAAAAAAAGGAGCAATCATGTCTGACTTCGTTGAATCGCTTAAAAAAGAACACGCAGCAATCATAGAGTCTCTAAAAAATATGAGCAAAATGGACCTTTCCACCAGGGAAGCCCGAAATCGTCTTGCAGAAATCAGGGAAGTATTCGTCAGGCACCTGCAAAAAGAAGATGAGACGATGTATCCGAAACTTAAGGAAGCATCTTTATCGGACGAGCAGTTGAAGCATATTCTGCAGTATATGGAAGACGAGATCAAACTCATATCTCAGTTTGTGTTTATATTCTTTGAAAAGTATTCAAAAAACCCTGATGCCATCGGCTATGAAAGAGAGTTCAGCCTGATCTGTTCTACATTAATCAAAAGGATAGAGAAAGAAGAAGAAGTCTTTTTCCCGGAGTATGAAAAACTCAACAAGTGACACTCTCAGGTCATAAGACATTTAGGAGCATGCCATGAATAAAGCCATAAAAGATGAATATGAAAAAACTATCAAAAAAAGAGATGAAATAAAATCGCTCCTGTTAAATCTTGAAGGCGAAGAACCCAAAGATACATACAACATAAGAATCAATCGTGACAGGCTGGCATACTGGGAGGGGAAGTCTGAAGGATTGAAATTCGCACTGGACCACCCTGCTTAACAATTCTCCTTTTCAATGAAAACAGTTTTCATTTATGCTTTGCTATAAGCCAAACGGCATGTATCATGCCGGGAACAACCCCCAGGATAGTCAACACGATATTAAGCCAGAAATGCATACCAATTCCTACCTGCATAAAGGCAGCTACAGGAGGAAGGACTATCGCTAAAACAATCTTAAGAAGTGTCATATAACAGGCTTCCTTTCTTAATAATTAATTGCATGTTATTGCTTTATTCAATCATAACATATCAACATGCATATCCAATTAAAAGGGCCCGTCCTCCTGAATTACAAATCAGGGAGAACGGGCCCTGCGGTTAGATATCCGCATTAATTAATCACGGTGTTACTATCACAGGCGGCTTGGGCGCCATAGTATCTACCAGGTCCGCACCGCTGCAGTCCTGATCTATACCATCATTGGCAATTTCCGATGCTCCCGGATTTATGCCGCTGCTATTATCATTGCAGTCATTACCCTGTGCAGCCTGGCAGCCTGCCGGTTCACAGCCCTCTCCTGCGCAGCTGCCGTCTACCGAAGCATTTATATAACTGTCACTGTCATTGTCACAGTAATAGTCATGAGGTGCCTCTGCAGTTGTAAATGTATTGTCTCCTGACGTTGCCAGGTTGCCTGCAGCATCTCTGCTCATAACTCTGTAGTGATACAGTGTTGCAGATGCTAGACCGGACAGGCTTTCACTATGACCTGTTACCATGGAAGAATCAAGAGTAGTCGTACTTCCATATGATGCAGATGTACCGAACTCTAACTGAGTATCTGACGCTTCGTCCGTTGTCCAGCTGACTGATGCCGCTGAATAAGTAACACTTCCGGCCTGAATACTCGACATGGCAGGTGCCGTTGTATCAGGAGGATCTGCTGTCGTAAATGTATTGTCTCCTGAAGTTGCCAGGTTGCCTGTAGCATCTCTGCTCAGGACTCTATAGTGATAAAGTGTTGAAGATGTTAAACCGGAAAGACTTGCACTGTGACTTGTTACCATGGACGAACTCAGTGTTGTCGTACTTCCGTATGACGTGGAAGTCCCGTACTCTACCTGTGTGTCTGACGCTTCGTTTGTTGTCCAGCTTACTGACGAAGATGAGTCGGTCAGGCTTCCGGACTGAATACTCGATATGACCGGTGCTGTAGTATCAGGGGCCGGAATTACTACTGTTTTTTCAGTGGATGTTACGCTCTCATTGCCCCAGACATCATATGCGGTCAACACAAAATAGTAGTCCGTATCATAGGACAGCCCGCTAACCTGGTATGTTGTTACATCACCTGCATCAATGCTCTGTGTATAAGTATTCGAAGAAATTCCATAGTAGACAATATAGCCGGCAAGATCGTCCAGGGCCGACCCGTCTTCATTTTCAGTAGGCGGATTCCAGGTTAATGTTGTATCTGCAGCATTTATTGCAGATACATTAAATGCTGTCAACAGACAGAACATTACTAGTACATATAGTTGCTTGATTGTAGCATTACTCTTCATGATTCCCATCTCCTTTACCCCAAAAATAAAGCCTGCTCCCGAAAAGAGAAACAGGCTTTATTCCGAAAAGATAAGAATCGGTATAAGCACTGTTTCTTCGCCAGCCCGGCTGTCCTTAGAAAGGACCCGTGGCTTTGTGCCCCCTGGTTACCCAGGGTTTACCTCTTCGGAAAACCATTTATGCAGTCTTAAACTTAGGATAGGAAGAATCACCTTCATCAAGCTGTAATCGAAATCACAGCTATTTCTCCGGTAAGTGTAAAATGTCTTTACAGTTTAAAAAAGTGCCTATTTTGCGTATTTAAGCCGCACATTTTACTAAAATACGAAATGATTAAAATTGTATGCCCTTGTAATTTAATACAATTATCTGATAATATAGTTATAAGCAAATCTAATCAATTCAATTACACCTTGTATAAGTCACAACTTATCTCTGGGAGACTGATGAAAGAAATTATTAAAGCCTTTACAATTGCCCTTATTTTTTCCTGCCTGTTCACGTTTGTCATAGTCCTAATAGCATAGTCCAGATCCGAGAACTTTCACGTATCTTATTTCTCAATCTCATGGGGATGCCCCTAGTGTTATTCAGAACAGATCTGCCTGTTCCATTAATCATTACACTAAGTTCAATAGCAAGCGTTCTGTAACTGATATATTATATTGTTAAAATTCACAGCTGACCTCGATCAGGCGGGTGATGTTGGACATAAAAAGCTTAAATCCTGTAAAATCATTAACCCGGGCGTGTGGCGGAATTGGCAGACGCGCTAGACTTAGGATCTAGTGGAGTAATCTGTGGGGGTTCAAGTCCCTCCACGCCCACCATTTCTAATAATGGATGTTAAAAACTCAACCCGATTCTATCTATCAATACCCGCTTAATACCGGATTACTGTATTTGAATAAGATATCATCAGGTTGTACTTGTCTACCTCATCATACAAAATCAGGAATTCTTCATGGACCTCACGAAGAGTACAGTTTGCATATGAGGAACCGCTAAAATCAACAAGATAATATCCTTCCATGCCAAGATCAAAATGTGCCTTCTGCCCGACATACTTTTGCATATATTCCTTATAACTCACTATAAACCCTCCTTTTTATCTTACCTGCTATATTCTTATATCAAAACATATTAATTACTATTCGTCACTAATAAAATATAAATAAAGTTCCATCAGCTACATCCGCTTGAACAGTTTCAATCGCAAAGGAATTCCAAGCGGTTCCAACTGTTATAATATTGAGTTACGAATGCAATATTGATTCTGTATTTCTCATTATGAAAAACATTATTTCAGCCAGCCGAAGGACGGATATTCAAGCTTTTCAGCGCATTCAGTGAAAATTGTTTCTATGAGTTCAAAGGGCACTTTGTCAGTAATGCAGACAGGGTCAAACCTCCATATTACATGATCCGGCGAATATCTCGCGGCGATGTATATATAATCATCAATGGCTTCCTTATAGGGCGGAGTGTGTTGTTCGATTTCATCGGGAAGCCCGGTTATTGTGAAATGGAAAAAAAGTTTTTTTGTAAA
>PIVU01000423.1 GCA_003354025.1 Nitrospirota bacterium | reverse complement strand
GAACGATGACTTGGGAACAGAGTGTGATTAGGATTAAAATTGTGTGATTGGGAATGGAAACAACATGAGGATGAGATAATATCGTTCCATTCACAACATAACATGGGAATAACACGCGAATGGGATAATATCGTTCTAATCACAACATAACATGGGAATAACACAGGAATGGGATAACAAGGTTGCATCAACAGGTGAGGTGAACAGCGCACAGCCTGGGATCAACCACCTTCGTCGACAAAAAACAAACACTGCGTGTTACTACACTATCTGTCACGACACTAAAACCTTACATAGAAACTATAACCTTGCTTGTTGAAGTACGTGTCTAGCAGACACACGTGTACTCACTTCTGAATTGTTGTGACAATTGGTGTGCGTTTGCACTTCATCTATATCCGTGCGCACTTGGAAACAACTCAGGTGACAAACAAGGTCATTAGTCTCGCGGCGAGGGTGTTAAACGTGCAGTGTTTGTCTTCGTACGGGTTGAAAGTGGTAACTCTTTAGACAGTAGGACAGGCATGTGCCGACATACTTGTTGTTTTCTTGCTTTGATTTTCCTTTCCTTCCCAAACACTCGTTCCTATTTCTTCTCATTCACATTCCTGTCATTCCCAATCACTCGTTCCTGTTTCTTCTCAATCCCAAACACTCGTTCATATTTCCTGGCATTCCCAATCACTCGTTCCTATTTCTTTCCATTCCCAAACACTCGTTCATATTTCTTCTCAATCCCAAACACTCGTTCCAGTTTCTTCTCATTCCCAATCACTCGTTCATATTTCATCTCAATCCCAAACACTCGTTTCTCTTTGCTCTCATTCCCAACCACTCGTTCATATTTCTTCTCAAACCCAATCACTCGTTCCTATTTCTTTCCATTCCCAAAGACTCGTTCCCATTTCCTATCATTCCCAAAGCCTCGTTCATATTTCTTGCCATTCACATTCACCTGTTCTTATTTCTTCCCAATCCTGCATTCCCATTCACTTGTTCACAGTTCATTTTTGTTCTCACTCTCAAACACTCATTCATTTTTGTTCCCATTCACAATCACTCGTTCTTGTTTTGTTCTCATTCCCAATCACTTGCTCGATTTTTCGCTTAATTCACATTCACTCGTTCATATTTCACATTTTTGTTCAGCATTTTGATTCCTAACATTACATAGAAGCACACTGCTTTTTGAAGTACGTGTCACGCTCTTCTTGTCTATATTCTTGCGCGCTTTGAAGAATTCAGGTGAATGGGAATGGGAGTGGGAATGGGAATTGTGATTGAATAAATGAATATGTGAATGGTTCAATATATGATTGGGATTTCCATGAAAATGCTAGATGAAATGTGAACTATTAAAAAAAAATGAAGAGTAACAGTTTGTATAGCTTATATGGGATGTGAATTGTAATGTGATTCGCAATTCGGTTTGGAAATGTGAATGGTTGATTCTATTAATGATTGATTATGTGATTTGAAATGTGATTGGGAATGAAATATGTGATTCCGAATATGTTTGGTGAAAAAGATTTGGGAATGTAAATATATAGTGATTGTGTCTTTGTGGTTGGATCAACCACTTTCGTCGACAAAAAACAAACACTGCGTGTTACTACACTGTCTGTCACGACACTAAAACCTTACATAGAAACTATAACCTTGCGTGTTGAA
>PIVU01000176.1 GCA_003354025.1 Nitrospirota bacterium | reverse complement strand
GGAAGAGGCACCGGCATTAATGATGATGCGCTGAATAATAAGATACAGGTAATAAAGGATTCTATTGCTGTTAACAGTCCTGATCCATCCGATCCCATTGATGTGCTTTCAAAAATAGGCGGCGCAGAAATTGCTGGAATAGCCGGACTCATTATCGGCGCTGCGGCCAATAAAATACCTGTTGTTGTAGACGGTTTCATTTCTACGGCTGGTGCAATGATAGCGTATCTGATAGAGCCGAAGACAAAGGACTACATGTTTGCGGCACATATGTCCCAGGAAGTAGGACACAAATCAATGCTGGATAAGATAGGGCTCAGGCCGATCTTCGATCTCGATATGAGACTGGGTGAGGGGTCCGGTGCTGCATTAGCAATGACGGTTATTGAAGCCGGCCTCAAGATTTATAAAGAAATGGCGACATTTGCTGAAGCGGAAGTTGCTGAGAAAAACGCTTGAACCTTTGATCCGTTTGAACGGCTTGAAATATTTGTACTATGAAAAAATTAATACTTGCATTTCAGTTTTTGACAATTGTCCCGGTAAAGGACCTGGGTGAAGTGTCTGAAGAGGACATGGGAAGCACAACGGTGCTCTTTCCTGTAGTAGGTTTTGCAGAAGGAATTTTACTTGCCTTTTGTGCTACGGTGTTTCTGAAAGTATTCCCTGTTGAACTTACCAATGCCCTTCTGGTCCTTATTCTTGCGGTAATGAACGGAGGACTTCACCTTGACGGGCTGTCGGATACGTTTGATGCAATTGCATCAAGGGGAGATACAGAAAAAAAGCTATCTATCATGAAGGACAGTACAGTAGGGCCAATGGGTGTTATTGCAATTGTCATGACGTTATTACTGAAATACGTATTGCTCAATGCAGTATATTTGCAGTCCTCTTTTGCTGTGTATTGCCTGGCTGTCATCTCTGTGCCAATACTCTCCCGCTGGGCGATGGTCCCTGCTGCACACTACAGTGAGTCTGCCCGGCAGGATGGATTGGGACGGTTGTTTATTAAGCACACGGCCAGGAAAGAACTGATATCCGCGACGATTATCGCAATTGGTCTCATGACAGCATTAAGCGTAATAATTGTTCAGTTTTCTTATCTAATGTTCTATGTGATGTTTGCAATGCCTGTACTTTATGCACTAAGTTTTGGAGCAGTATGGGGCTTTAAAAAGCTGTTCTCGGGAATGACAGGTGATTCATTCGGGGCTGTTAATGAAATTGCAGTGCTTGTTTTTTTAATGATGGTTGTTGTGAATAATGCAACGTTAGGTTGATGCATAAATGACAAAAATATTCTTAATAAGACATGGGGAGACAGTAGATGCGAACTCCCGCCGTTATAAAGGGCATATTGATATAGCGCTCTCCGATAACGGGGTTGCGCAGGTGACAAGACTGTCGGACTATATCAGCTCAAATGCAGGTGAAGGGAGTGATGTGCCAATAGGGGCTGTTTATTGCTCTGATTTAAGCCGGGCAAGAAAGAGCGCAGAAATAATTGCCGGACCTTTAGGGCTTAAGCCTGTTGTTAATATCGGTTTAAAAGAACGCAACTTCGGGGTTTGGGAAGGTCTGACCTTTGATGAAATTAAAGAGAAGTGGCCTGATGCCTTTGACTCATGGGCTGCAAATCCTGTTGAATTCAGTCCCATGGAAGGCGAAAGCACGCTGGAAGTAAAAGACAGGGCAATGAAGACCTTCAATGAAATCATTTCAAAGCATGAGGGAGAGAGTATAGCACTGGTAGCACATGGCGGAATTAACAGGGTCATCCTCTGTGAACTCCTTGGTATCCCTCTCGAGAATATATTCAGAATAGAGCAGGACTTTGCAGCGATGAATGAAATTGAATTGTGGGATTATCCGGTAGTTAAAAAAATTAATTATGTGGTGTAACAATGAGTAGAGCTAAAGCAATAATGATACAGGGAACAGGCTCCGGAGCAGGAAAGAGCGCTGTCGTTGCAGGCCTGTGCCGTATCTTCAAAGACATGGGGATAAAAGTTGCACCCTTTAAATCTCAAAATATGGCGCTCAATTCATTTATCACAAAGCAGGGAGGAGAGATTGGACGTGCCCAGGCATTTCAGGCTGAGGCTGCAGGTCTTGACGCGACGAATGATATGAATCCCGTACTTCTGAAAGCAACAGGCGAGGCAGGATGCCAAGTAATAATCGACGGGAAAGTGCATGCAACCATGAAGGCGCATGAGTACTATGAAATAAAAGATAAGGTCTGGGAAGAAATCAAGGTGGCATATGACAGGCTGGCAGAGCAATACGACCTGATTATAATTGAAGGGGCCGGCAGTCCGGCTGAGATTAATCTCCAGAAAGAAGAAGTTGTTAATATGAGGGTTGCCCGTTACGCTGATGCGCCGGTAATACTTGTTGGAGATATCGACAGGGGCGGTGTTTTCGCGCAATTTTATGGAACGGTGGAGTTGTTAAAAGACAGTGTCAGCGGATCAAATGGCAAAGACATGCCTGACGCGGACTACATCAAGGCATTTATAGTGAATAAATTCCGCGGCGACATGAACATCCTCCGCCCTGGATTGAGGATGATAGAGGAGAAAACAGGGATACCTGTTGTCGGGACTCTTTACTTTCAACCCAATATTGGACTTGATGAAGAGGACGGCTTGTCACTGGAACGAGTGAAACGGCTGGAACCGATGGAACAGCACAGGAAGCTTAAAGTTGTTGTGTTAAGACTTAAATATATTTCCAACTTTACTGACTTTGCCTCCTTCCTGAACGAGCCCGACGTGGAGCTTAAATATACTGTATGGGAAGAGGACATCCGCAGTGCTGATCTGATTATATTGCCGGGATCAAAAAATACTGTAGAGGATTTATTACTTCTAAGGGAGAGCGGCATCGAAGATTGTGTGAAGGAGGCGGTCAACAACGGCGCTCAGCTGATCGGCATATGCGGCGGTTATCAAATGATCGGACAAAAGATAATGGACCCTCATAATGTCGAAAGTTCACTTCGCGAGATTGATGGTATGGGTTTTCTTGATACAATTACTACTATGGACAAAACGAAGACAACCTGCCAGGTCATGGCAAATCTGGTTGACACTAAATGGTTTGATGCAGTCCAGAGCAGTTCAACTTGCAGGTGGAACCATATGGTGGGCTATGAGATACATATGGGGAATACAACCGGTGATGTGGGGTTGTTTAGAATAAGACGGACAGACAGGCCTGACAGTAAAGACAATACAGACGAACTGATGGACGGGTCTGTTAAGGGGAATGTCTGGGGGACTTATATCCATGGGATATTTGATAATGACGGGATAAGAACGGGGATGCTGAATGCGTTGAGAAAAAGCAAAGGGCTGCCGGAGCAGGCTACAGTCAGCTATCAATCTGTCAGGGAAGAAGCGATAGACCGATGGGCGAAAGTGCTTGGAGAGAGTGTTGATATTTGCTTTGTATTAAGGCTGGTGGATATGGAATTGTGTATGAAGAAACTGCCGGAGGACCTGCAATGACGGAAACACTTGCACTGTGCCTGGCTTATTTGCTAGACCTGATGATCGGAGATCCAAGGTGGATGCCCCATCCTGTCAGCGGGATCGGCTGGGTTATTGATAAACTTGAAAGTACATTTAGAAGAGTGTTTTTTGGTTATGAGGAGCCCGTTGACGAGGCGATTGAAGAGCCGTCTGAGGATGAAACAGATGAAGAGCAGAGAGAGCCCTTCAGGATAAACTTGAAAGAGCTGGTTCCGCCTTCTCTGCTGAAAGGTAAAGAAATGATCATGGAGCTTCAGGAGAAGATCGCCGGGGGACTGTTAACTTTTATCACGGTTTTTTTAACATGGCTGCTTTTCACTATTGTAAGCGGTGGCCTTCTGAATCTATCATTTCATGTTATTGCCTCTTATATAGGTTATGCGGTTTTTGTCTACCTTGTTTCTACTACAATTGCTACCCGCGGTCTTCTGAGTTCGAGTCAGGCCGTGATAAGGGAATTACTGAAAGGAGATGCTGAAAGTTCAAGGCTAAAACTCTCCGTGATTGTAGGTAGAGACACTGAATCATTACAGGAAAAAGGGATGTTGAGAGCAACCATTGAAACTCTCGCTGAAAACGCATCCGATGCTATAGTTGCCCCGCTTTTTTATTTTGTAATAGGCGGCTTGCCGCTTGCCATGACTTATAAGGCAATCAACACCCTTGATTCAATGCTGGGTTATAAAAACGAGAAATATAAATACTTTGGCTGGGCATCAGCAAAGCTTGATGATATTGCTAATTATATACCTGCAAGAATTACGGGATTCCTGATAGTGGGTGCTGCATTTTTTATAAACAAAATTAGATATGTAATTGCCAGGGGCGCTGTTAAATTCGGCAGTGCGGACAAAGGAGTCGGGAAGCGTCTTTCCAGAGTAATTAACTGGATGGACCGTAAGACAAATAAGCCCGATTTTGAAAGCGGTAATAGTGCATATTCAATTATGACAAGAGACGGTAATAAACACTCGAGTCCCAACAGCGGTATTCCTGAAGCTGCAATGGCAGGGGCGCTTGGAGTGAGACTTGGAGGCCCATCTACATATGAAGGGGTTATTAATAAAAAACCATATATAGGAGAGGAAAGAGGAGACAGGGACGATATGTACCTGAAGGCAGCAATTGAGGCATTAACCCTCATCAGGCTGACGTCATTCTTTTTCTTTATCGCAGCGCTGTTATTTTTATAGAGTTAAATTATGAAAATTATTGACAAAGAAAAAACAGATTTTAAATCAGGCCCCTCGAAACATGCAGACCCGGGACACCGGTCCGGTGAGCATGGCGGGAACGTATACCGGATTGCTCAGGAACTTGGTATTTCAGAAAATACCCTGATTGATTTCAGTGCATCAATTAATCCGCTGGGGGTTTCTGAAAGAGTGAAAGAGCTGATAAAGAGAGAGCTGGACGGTCTCGTAAACTATCCCGATCCGGATACTGTGGAATTGAGAAAGGAAATTGCCGCCTATCATGGAATAGGGGAAGATACAATAATCTGCGGCAATGGCAGTACTGAACTCATCTATTTGATTCCCAGAGTGTTTAGGCCGCGCAATGTGCTTATAACTGCGCCGGCGTTTTCGGAATATGAAAGAGCATGTTTGTTGAATCATGAATTACGAATTATGAATTACGAATTAAAGGAAGAAAACGGATTTAGTATTGAGCCTAATATTTTTATAGAACAGATGCAGGGCTGTGATATGGCATTTTTGTGCAACCCCAATAATCCGACAGGTGGGCTTCTGAGTAGAGAGGCGGTTCTGGAGATAGCCGGTGCTGCCAGAAAAGCTAAATGTTATCTTGTGGTAGATGAGGCCTTTATTGATTTCATCTCCAGAGAATCGGTGATAACCAATGTTAAGGACAATCCTTATTTAATAGTATTGCGCTCCATGACAAAGTTCTATGCACTGACAGGATTGAGAATAGGGTATGGTGTATTTAATGAGGAAGTTATTGAGAAAGTGAAAGCATTCAAAGAACCCTGGACTGTTAACAGCCTGGCACAGAAGACGGCGGTTACAGCGCTTGAAGACGATCATTATGCCGATAAAACTTTCAGGCTCATGATAGAAGAAAAATCATATATGGAACGGTCCTTTGATGAAATGGGCATCAGGTATTATCCTTCGGCAGCAAATTATTACTTGCTGAAAGTGAAAGATGCTGGAAGCATAGTATCAAAGTTAAAGCAAAAGGGGCTTCTTGCCAGGGACTGTTCCAATTTTAAGGGTTTGGGCAGTTCATATATACGTGTTGCCGTTAAATCCCATGAACAGAATGGGCTGTTGATAAGGGAGATGAAAAAAATATGCGGGGCGTAGTTATTGCAGGTACACACAGCGGCTGCGGCAAGACAACGATGACGCTTGGCATTATGGCTGCGCTTCATAAGAAGGGGCTTAAAGTACAGCCATTCAAAACCGGGCCGGACTTTATCGACACCGGACTGCACGGACTTATCACGGGCAGAATATCGAGGAACCTTGACCTCTGGATGTGCGGAGGAGATTATGTATCGAAATGCTTTAACAGGAATATGGTCGATGCCGACATTGCAGTAGTGGAAGGTGTCATGGGAATGTATGACGGCAACATTTGTACTGCCGACCTGGCAGCAGCCCTTGAGCTGCCGGTAATTCTCGTTGTGGATGCATATGGAATGGCAGAAAGCGCCGGGGCAATTGTTAAGGGGTTTATGGAATACCGTACCGCAGGGTCTCGCCGTCCTGAATTAGCTGGAGTCATATTCAACCGGGTAGCGTCGGAGAGGCATTGGGACCGTTTAAAAAACAGTGTTCATGATATTCCAGTTTTAGGGTATTTGCCAAGAAACCTGGAATTTAATATTCCACACAGGCATCTCGGTCTGGTTGTGGCGGAAGAAAACCCGATTGATCAGAGTGAAGTTGATAAACTGGCCGATGCGATACTGGAGTATGTTGATATTGATATGATAGCGGCAAGGGCGGGGGAACCCCGTCCCTACGGACAGTCGGCATCTCATGACAATTCCGGACAAGATTCAATCAAGATTGCCGTTGCCTATGATAAGGCATTTTGCTTCTACTATGAAGACAATCTTGATTTGCTGAAAGAAGTCGGAGCGGATATTGTTAACTTCAGTCTTCTATCGGATAATGCTATCCCCGAAGGGACTGATGCGGTATACATTGGTGGCGGATATCCTGAGCTTCATGCCCTTGAGCTTTCTGAAAACAGAACGATGCTTGATTCAATCCGTAATTTTGCCAAAAGCGGTAAACCGGTTTACGCAGAGTGCGGCGG
>PIVU01000422.1 GCA_003354025.1 Nitrospirota bacterium | reverse complement strand
TCATACCTTCTCGCCCTTTCCATTTCTTCTAATATACGTTTGTCCAGGTGCTGCCTGTTAAAAAGACCTGTAAGCCCGTCAGTCTGTGAAAGGTGCTGCAGTTCACTTATCAGAATAGACCTGTCCTCTTCAGCTTCCCTGCGGGTGGAAATATCCCTGTACATTACCATCACAAAAGTCCTGCCATCTATCTGCATACGTGAAGCAGTCACTTCTACAGGAAATTTTTCACCGTTTTTCTTCCGGTGGTTTACTTCCAGTCTCAGGGTCTCCCCCTCCAGGACCTGCTTAATCCTATTTGGGACTTTTGTTGCATGTTCAGGTGTAACAAGATCGGAAATTGACAGTCGGAGAAATTCTTCTTCAGTATAGCCGTACATATTGCTGGCAGCATTGTTCGCAGACAGTATTTTGCCCACCTGCGGGCCTTCAGCTTTAAGGATAAAGATGGAGTCACCGGACTGCTCGAACAATGACCTGTAACGATTTTCGCTTTCACGCAGTGCAGACTCCATTTTATTCTGCTCTGTAATATTCTTGAATGTTTCGATAATATGCATTACTTCACCATGCTCATCAAGAACAGGAGTAGCCAGTATTTCAACAAAGGTTTTACTGTATAAACTATCGAAGTGGGTATGTTTAAGTGAAACAGGCTGTTTTGTTTCCAATATCTTTTTCAGAGGACATTGACCGGCCTTTCCGCTGCAGGGTTTGCTGCGGCCATGGGTCATCTCATAGCAGAAGCGCTTTGACCTGTCAGGATTAATATTGCCAGTCATGTCCTGAAGCTTCTGATTAGCATAAATAACATGGAAATTACGGTCAATAATCACAGTAGGATATTCAATATGATTAATAACGGCCTTTAAATAATCAGAAATACTTTCATTCTTTTCTGGACAGTTTTTATTAGTAATTTCAGCCATTTATCTCCCACTAGAGTTGCATTTGTATTAAGACTAGCGCAACATCTATTCTTAGTCGCCATAGTTTACCATGTTTACCATCAACCTGTGAATTTCCTTTACGCCTAGTCTTTAACTTATATGCACACTAAATGTATCCCTAAGAATACCATGGTGCATTACTTTTTCTGAATAATCAGTACCCTGCACTGACCAGTCACCAGATTCCTATTTCATTGCCATTTATATTATTATGATATAAATTACGTACACTTAATTCACTAGCCGCACATCGGAGGTCTTTATGGATTTTAAAAGTCACTTTGAAACTGCATGGCGCTTAACACTAAAGTATATTGCTCCCCTGATCATTATGACTCTGGCAATGCTGACAGTCAGTTTTATAACTCTCGGTGTGCTGGCACCTGTTACAATGGCCGGATACATGCAGTCAGTGCTGCTGATGCTGCGTGACGGCCGCGAACCAAATGTTAAAGACATTTTTTCTCAAATGAAACTCTTTTTCCCGCTCTTTGGCTTCAGCATTGTTGTTTTCATAGTGGTTTTAATAGGGATTTTTCTGCTGGTCATCCCCGGCATATTGGTTATGATTGCAATATCTTACTGCAGTCTTTATATGCTGCTTCTCATGACTGACAGAAACTCCCGGTTAATTGATGCATTAAAAGAGAGTTACTCTATGACCACAAAGGGAAACATGATAGACAATCTTGCCGTGTTCATTATCTTCATAGGCCTGCTGGCCGTCGGAAGCACAAC
>PIVU01000175.1 GCA_003354025.1 Nitrospirota bacterium | reverse complement strand
TTTGTGTCAAAGGACTGAAACCGTTCCATTAATAGCTGATGCAGCTGAGCGGACGCAGCTTCAACCAGTTTGGTGACGTACTGGAATTTAAAGTTTTCACGATAGTTTTCAAAATGGAAAATAATGGAGTTTTCCGTTTCTCTTTTGATGAGCTTAAAGCCGTCGGCAAGTGCATGCATTTGTTCTTCTTTCTCGGTCTCCGGGGCCTTTTTGAAGACTTTTTTGACGAGGTTGATTGTGGAGTACAAGCCTAATCTTACTACAGCCTCTGTCTTTACTTTGGCAGTATACTGCAGAGCGGCGGTAGAAGACGGCAGCGCAAGTCCGGTGATCCTTTTCAGCGCATCCATGTCCAGGAGATTCTGTCCTGATGAGATGTCGGAGTCACTGCCTTCCGGATTGGTGATGACTGAGGCCTTGAGTTCAGCTATTTCCTCTGATGCCATGGACTGATAAGGACCGGCAACGGATTCAAGGGAAGCCCTGATTTTGTGTTCGATCTCTCCTGCAAATCTGACAACTTCCGGGTTGATTGATTCTGTCATGAATGCGTCGAGGGCCTGTTTGAACTCCTGGAAGACCAGATATAAAGTATTGGTAAATCCCGATGATGACAATTTGTCCCGGTAGTTCTCAACTGACATCGAATACTGTGCCACAAAGGTTGAAGTCTGTTCCATTACACTGCCGGGATGAATTTTGAAGAAATGATCAATATCTCCCTTCAGCTTTTTCAGTATGTCATCTTTCGCACCGCTGAATGTCTTGCTTATCAATGACTTTATCTGCTTCATTCTCTTCTGTCGATTCTTCATCTTTTTGATTGACGCTGCTACTCCGTCAACATCTTTTTCAAAAAGCTCCCTGTTCATTGATATCCACCGTTCGGTCCCTGCAACCATCACTGCCATACGCTCAAGGTGGTTTTTTAATAACAACCCCGCGCGCTCTTTTGTCAGTTTTTCGTTCAGAGTAGAATCGAACCTCTTTGTTTCTCCCGTTGACATGGAGACGAAATCTTCTTCCGCCATCCACTGGGAAAGTCGTAGATTGTCTCTTTTGGATAACGACACCGATTGCGATCTGAACAGGTTGAACAGTGCGGAAAAAGTATAAATAACAGGCTCGGGTTTGATCAGTGAAAGTTCTTCCCGGATTTTTTCTATAAGCTTATTTAAATCTTCAAGGGATTCATGCTCGTTAAAATCAATATTAACGACAAAAAGGATATTATCGAGTATGCCCATTTTTTTAATTATTGACAAAAATTTAATATCGGCTTCACGGAGACCTGTGCGGCTGCTGATAACATAAATTATAAAATGGGTCTTCAGAAGGTATTCCTGGATCATTGCCAGGTGCATCGGGTTGGGAGAATCACTGCCCTGGCAATCAGCTATCTCAATGGAGCGGTCTATATTATCATCGTTAATTACAAGCTCAATATCTTTTAAATAAACGGCCATTGCATCGTCGCCGACAAACCCCTGATGTTCAACAAATTTTTTTCCGGTGAATTCAAATGTTGCGGAATCGGCTGAGACCATTTCCTGTACATGGTCATAGCCTGCCAGATATAAAGAAAGCATTACGCAGCTGGAGTTGCGGGACCCGTCTGTAATAAGCAGGTCATTGCTTAACCCGTCCAAAGCCCAGCGGAGATACTGCCGGTCCTTTTCACGTCTGATATCAAAGGGCTTGTCATCAGCCGGCCTTTCCCATGTCGGGAGCATAATGAGCGCCTGATCGATGTCAGCGTTTATCTCGTCCCATGATTTAAAAAAGATAACGGCCTTCAGCTTCTTACCGTTTCGTATGCGTGTCACAATAGAGGTAATGACCCCGGCGCCTCTCTTCAGATAGTCACCTCTGAACAGGGAGTTGGTGAATGTGCTTTTACCCGATTTAACGGTACCGATAACTGCAACACGAACAATGTCCTCCTCAATCTGTCGGTGAATATCGCCGCATGCATTATGCCAGTCCTTAAAGCGTGTGTCCGTTATATCAGTACGTTCCCGCACTCCTGACAGAATTTCGGCCAGTGATTCGTTAACGTTCAGCAGTTCACTTTTTAAGTTGTTGAATGTTTCTTTGACTGTCATTGTCTTAAGCTTTCATCAAAATCGTGATATTGAATGTAGGATATTATACTGTATTTCTATTTTCATTTAACGGTTTTTTCTTAAATATAAGAATTCGTCAATGAAGTTATAATAATATTTTATTATTGACTAAAAGGAGTAAGCCCTGTGTCTATAAACACTAATGGATATTATGAAATTATTATGAGTGTACCCGATGAGTCACGTGAAGCTGTTACGTATAAACTGACAGAGTTGGGTTCAACTGGATTCTTTGAGAAATCTGTAAATATTGTCGCTTATTTTGAAGACAAATGCGATATTGCCGCCCTGTGTGATGATCTTGAGAAATTCAGGAGTGTGCTCCTGTCTTCAGGCCTTAATCCTGACTTTTCCTATGACTATGTATTGCTGCCGGGGAAAGACTGGAATGAGGAATGGAAGAAGAGTTTTAAACCTATTGATGTCGGTAATAATTTGACGATTATCCCCTCATGGCTGGAGAGTGATACAGATCGGATTTCAATAATTGTAGATCCGGGTATGGCCTTTGGCACAGGCCATCATGAAACAACAAAGCGATGTCTTATGCTCATAGAAGAATTGTCCGTGAGCGTGGGGCAGAGTTTACTGGACATCGGAACAGGTACGGGTATTCTGGCAATAGGGGCGGCAAAGCTGGGTATGGGACCTGTTGCCGGCGTTGACATTGATCCGCTGGCAGTTGATCTTGCCGGGCGGAATGCTGCAATAAACAATCTCGGCAGCATCACTATATATGAGGGCGGCATAGAGCGGATAACCGGATCATTTGATGTCATTATGGCCAATCTGATTTCCGAGCTGCTGATAAAGATCGCACCTGAAATTGTACGATGCCTTAATCACGGCGGTATTGCAATTTTATCCGGGATGATCTCAGGGCAGGAAAACGGTGTTATTAACGCGATTGAAAAAGAAGGTTTGTCTCTTGGGGGAAAATATGTTGACGATAAATGGGTGACGCTCATATTTAAATAAACGTAGGGCGGACACATGGGGTATAGGTGTTAAGTTAATCTATCATCTCTCTTATATGTCATTGCCTGCCCATGCATATTAGGGCAATTCGTGAATTGCCCCTACAATTACCTGGCACATATGCCGTGTGTAGGGGTAATTCACGAATTATCCCATGATTACCCCATGCCCCTACAATCATCCAACCCCGGAAAAAAATGCATTAATGGAAAAATATTCCTCCTTGCAATAGCTTTCTCTTTATTAATCGGAATACTCAAAACAACTATAAATCAGATAGTTATGAATACAATCTGCTTGATAGTTTAGCTGATTTCACCTGGCACACCTATTGCTTTATAACATAGCATTCAATTTATAAAGCGGAGGAATACATGAACATTGTCCTGGGTTGTGCAGCTGCTTTTGGTTTTTTTGCCTTTGTCCTTACTATTTTCAGGGACATCAGTTTTAGCATGATTTTTAATATTGACGCCTTTCTTATAGTTGTGGGCGGAACGACTCTCGCAGTGTTTGTCGGGTTCCCCTATAAGAGAGTGAAAGATACGGTAAGTGATATCTCCGATGCTTTTAAAGACTCAATAAACAGGGAACAGGTCATTAACTCTATTGTTGATATGGCAAGGGTATTTCGCAAGCCCGATATTCGGAATACAGAGAAAAGGATTGAGGAGCTGCAGGACCCGTTTATGAAACGGGGCCTTAATCTTCTACTAAACCGGCATGATGATGAAATGATACAAAATGTTCTTGAACGAGAAATAATGATACGGATGATTAATTACAACTTCAGCCAGAACCTGCTTAAAACAATTGCCCGCCTTACACCCTCTTTCGGTCTGGCAGGTACGGTTATAAGCCTTATCCGGATGTTCAACAATTTTCAGACTATGGAAGAGATTGCACCTTTAATGGGTCTGGCGCTTATGTCTACTCTGTACGGGGTTATTATTTCTAACCTGATTGTCCTTCCTCTTGGCGCTAAATTGAAGGAAAGGGCAATCATGCAGGAAACACTTATGAATATTACTATTGAAGGTATTCTGGCAATAAAAAACAGGGAGCATCCTCTGAAAATTGAAGAAAGGCTTGCCGGTTATCAATGGAATGACGACATTAATGCTGCTCCTTTTGAAAGCGGTCTGGCCCTGGCAAGGGGGAGCAATGCTTAAATCCAGCCGTATGAGAAATCGCCGGGTTGTATCAGAGAAAGGTAACCTGTCATCATACAGAAGCCTCATCGATAAAGCGGATCTGGGCGTTGATACTGACAGCAACTGGATGATTACGATGAGTGATGTTATGTCGCTGCTCCTAATCTTCTTTATTATGTTCTTTATCATGTCGCGGAATACCGTAAAATCCGAAGAAATTAAAACAGAAGAAATTGTGAAAACCGAAATGCGGGGCCTGGGTATTCTGCCCGATAGTGATGCGATAGACCGTAGAATAAGCGATGAGCTGAATATGGGCATCATGAACCTTGCCATGGGTGAACACATCACAGTCAGCACAACTAACAGTTCAGTTATGATTACGATGAAAGAAAAAGTGGCATTTAATCCTGCTGAAGCCGATGTCCTGGAAGTTACCGAGCCGGTTCTGGAGACAATAGCAGGAATAATAAACAGGTATCCTGATTTTAATGTAGAAATTATTGGGCATACCGACAATATCCCCATAAAGACATCTCTCTATCCATCTAACTGGGAACTCTCTGTTGCCCGCGCCACAAGTGTTCTCAAGTACTTTATCAATAAGCAAAATATTGATCCCTCAAGGCTTTCAGTTAGGGGAAATGCAGACCAGAAACCGGTTGCCCCCAACGACACCCCCGAAAACAGGGCCCGCAACAGAAGGGTCGAAATCAAGCTGAAAAAGATTGAAGCGTAATTGTGCACCCGTAGGGGCAGGTCTTGTGCCTGCCCATGCATATTAGGGCAATTCGTGAATTGCCCCTACAATTACCTGGCACATATGCCGTGTGTAGGGGTAATTCACGAATTACCCCATGATTGCCTCATGCCCCTACACGCAAGATAACCTCATTTGATATAATAGAAATCTATTATGGTGAATATCACATTCTATTTCAAAGACGGCTGCTGGTTATGCGATCATGCCCAGGAAATGCTTAACGGCCTGAAAGTTAAGCATAATCTAAGCATCAATAAGGTTGCTATTGACTCCGATGATGACCTCTATGAAATGTACAGGTTTGATATCCCTGTATTTGAATTCAAAGACGGATCAAGTCTGCACGGCAGGATAAAAAGGAAAGAGCTTTACAGGAAGCTGGAAGAGAATAAAGAGTGAAAGGTTTACGATGAATAATATAATTGGTGAACTATGCAGCTGTCAGAACAGCGAGGAAAGTATATTCAGTTTTGTAGGACATGAAAAGCTGGAGGATTTGTGCAGTTACTTTCAGTGTAGAAGTGTCGCTAAAGGTGAAGTGCTCTGGGAGGAAGGTGACCCCTGTGATTATGCGGCTTTCATTGTTTCAGGCAGGGTGGAAGTCATGAAGCAGACAGAATTCAAGGGGAAGCATGTTGTTGTTGGTATATACGGGAAGGGTGCTGTTGTCGGAGCCTTATGTATTCTGGACGGTGGGAAGAGGGCGGTTACAGCAAAAGCGCTTGACGATGTCTCTATTACTACAATCAGCAGGGATAGTTTCGATAGGTTGATTGTTGAAAAACCGGAACTGGGCGCACAGGTAATGAAAGGGATGCTCCTGTCATTCTCAACACGTTTAAGAAAGTCTTTCGAACGTCTGGCGACGTTTTTTTAGTGCGCAAGCTAGTAAGCGTGAAAGCTCGTAAGGAAAAACTCTAATACTACGTGTCTTTCACAACCTGCCGTGCCGAAGCCGTTAACTTACGCTCTTTAGATCCTGCGTGCTTACGAACCTTATTTACAATCCCCGACACGATGCCCTTTCATACGCTGGGTCATCTGCATCCCGTCCATATCCATATTTACAGTTCCTTTAAACGACTCTCCGCTGTAGGTGATTGTGCCGCTGCTGTTCATTACTCTGCCTTCGTTTGTACACTTTGTCTTCCAGGTGACGGTATTGCCACTTACATCTGACTTTATAACTTCGCAGTCAGGGTTTTGCTGCTTGCTGTTTGGTATGCTGTTTTCAGATGTAAGGCACTGCTTAAATGTAGCCCCGGGCATTTCCATAGGCATTCCCGGCATTTCTACCTTTGCAGTAATTTCCCACATTCCATCTTTCAAGTTAACGTCTGCCTGTGCAATGCCGATGGCAACGAATAATGTCAGAACAATTAAAATTAACTTTTCCTTATAATGCATGCCTGTCTCCTTTTTATGTTTATATATTGAAGCAGTATTATAACAATTGGAAATAGATTAAGAGGGGAAACTATGAAAAGGGAAATAAAAAAGCCCCCCGGAATTAACCGGAGGGCTATTGTTATGTAATTACGCTTTAACTACATTAACAGCCTTAAGACCTTTTGGTCCTTCTTCAATCTCAAAGCTAACTGAATCACCTTCGAGAAGGGATTTGAATCCGTTGCCAGCTATTGATGAATAGTGTACAAATATATCGTCGCCGCTGTCGCCTGAAATAAAGCCGAAGCCTTTGGTTTCATTGAACCATTTTACAGTTCCATTATTCATGATCACTTGCCTCCTTACGTATAGACTAAAGTATTTCAGAACGACCTGATTCTATTAAAAATAAAAAAAGACCACAAAGCAAAAAGTCATTGTGGTCCGGCCTATACAAAAAACTTCTGAATCTTCAGCATTAAGCCTACCATC
>PIVU01000421.1 GCA_003354025.1 Nitrospirota bacterium | reverse complement strand
ATATTCCCGCCCAATTTTCTCATGGCCTCCGACGAGTAATTGAGGCCCATTCTCAGCCATGAGAAAATTGAGCTAACGTCGTACCACTTTCAACCGATCATGCCGCTTTCTTCTCAATGGCATCTCCTGACTTCAGCCGTTTGAATTTCTTCAAAACAACTTCTATGACTGGGTTCCAGTTCCTTGTTTTTCTGGTCCACCTTTCAGGATGCCTTAACTGGGCCTCTTGATATATTCGATGCCTGTTTTCAAGGATCATAATATCCTTACCGGTGTGCCTGTCTTCTGGAGTGACAAAACGAATACCGCTATGGAAATGCTCGGTATTATACCAGTTTACAAAACGGTGAGCCCAATCTCGTGCTTCTACAATATTCTCAAAGGGCTTTTCCGGGTACTCCGGCCTGTATTTCAATGTCTTGAATAGCGACTCTGAAAATGGATTATCATTGCTGATAGCTGGTCTACTAAAGGATGGCATCACTCCCAAATCTTGTAATTTTGCCAACATGGTTGCTGATTTCATCGGAGACCCATTATCAGAGTGTAAGGTGATCTGGTCCTTTGAAATCTTTTCTCGGATACACGCATCCGTTATCAAATCGGCTGCAAGTTCGCCGGATTCAGAGTCATAAACCTGGCAAGCAACAGCTTTCCGGCTGTATAAATCCATCACCATATAAAGGTAATAGAATTGGCCCTTTACCTTTGAGGGCAAGTAGCTAATATCCCAAGACCATAGTTGATTAGGGCCATCTGCTGACAATGGCGTGGGACTGCTTTTTCGACTCGGCCTGCTGGCCTGCCGGTGGGTGTTCATTTTCAGCATTCTTAAAATTCGATACATTGTCGACTCAGATCCAAGAAAGACGCCTTGATCAGCAAGCCTTGGTACAATTTGATTTGGGTTCAACCCTGAAAATTCTGGAGATTTAAGGATGTTAATGACTTGCTGTCGTTCGTCATCGGACATTTTATTTGCAGGGGTGGCACGAGAACCTTTGCGTTTATCAGTCACCCCGCTTTTTGCCCAGCGTTGAAGTGTTCGGATCGTAAGTCCCAACAATTTGGCGGCCATGCTTCTCCTGGCACCGGACTCACAAGCATCCGAAATCAATTGCAGAACCGATTGTTTGTCTTCAGAGGATATCAATCTTCCTCGGGCTCCCCCCAGATTTCCTGGGCTTTTTTTTTGAGAACTAATAAGGCTGCTGTCTCTGCCAAAGCCTTTTCCTTACGGTTTAGATCCTTTTTTAAAGCTGAATTCTCTTTTCGTAATTGTTTTTCAGCTTCAGACTGTTTTTTACCTGAGTTTGCTGTCATTCCTGAGATGGCATCTTTTCTCCACTGTTCCAGGTGATGAGGAAAAATCCCTTTTTTTCGGCACCAGGAGGCGCATTCTTCCAGGGACATAGAACCGGTTGTTATTAAAGCTATTATACGCTCTTCAGAATTCCAGTCTCTTGGTCGTTTTTCTTTTGATGTCAAATTGATACCACCATTCTGTTTATATTGCCTCAGCCAATTACAGATTGTTGAACGGCCAATTCCATATTCAATTGCTATTTCATGGTGAGGTTTGTTTCCTTGCAGAACCTTTTGTAACACAGCTTCTTTTAACTGGATAGGATATCCCATTTTCGTTGCCTTAATGCCCCAAAATAATTTTCAGTTGAGGCGACATCTATGCTGACACAGGGGG
>PIVU01000174.1 GCA_003354025.1 Nitrospirota bacterium | reverse complement strand
ATATCAAAATGAAATCTTACCTATACGTGTATTGATCGACGAGTCGCCGCTCTCATATAACTCATCAACAGACATGCAACACTACCTAATTCCCTCGTACATATCGTTAAGGTCGGTGCTGAATAGCAATTACACCTTCATTATGTCGTAATGTAATCCAAATACCCAAATTACCATATTTCGTCATTAAGGCAGGACCTGTACGTGTATTCATAGACGAGTTACCGCTCTCATATAACTCATCAGCAGACATGCAACAGTACCTAAATCCCTTGTCCATATCATGAAGGTCGATGCTGGATAGCAAATACAACTTTAGTACGTCGTGAGGTCACCGAAACACCGAATGTACCACATTTCTATATTAAGGCACTACCCGTACGTGTATTCATGTTCCAGTCACCGTTCTCATATAACTCCTCAGCAGACGTGCAACAGTACCTGAATCCTTCATCCATAACATCAATGTAGATGCTGGATAGTAATAACAGCTCGAGTAGGTCGTAATGTTATCGAAATAACCAAAATACCATATTTCGGTTATAAGGCACGATTATACCTGTACGTGTATTCATCGACGAATGACCTCTCTGATATAACTAATCAGCAGACCTCCAACATTACCTGAATCCTTCATCCATATAATGAAGGTCGATGCTGGATAGCAATAATAACTTGAGAAGGTCGCAACGTTCTCGAAATACCCTAACTACCACATTTCGTCATTAAGGCAGGACCAGTACGTTTATTAATCCAAGAGTCACGGTTCTCGTATAAGTCATCATCAGAGTTACAACACTAGCTGAATCCCTCGTCGATATCATCAATGTCGATACTGGATACCAATATCAGCATGAGTAGGTCGTAATACTATCCAAATACCCAAAATACCATATTTCGTTTCTAAAGGAAGTACAGCTTAAGTAGTACGTAATAATACTGAATGGACTTGGAAGTATGTTGGCGTTATGGTAATACAAACAAATTCTTCAAGTAATCACTGACCTGCAATTCAGTATAAATGGTTCTTTCTTCAAAGCTATCTGCCCATAATAGATGTTTTCTATCATTCGAATCTTGTGTCCAACTCGTCAGTCTAATCTTCGATTTGTTATCATCTGTACCCCATAAACCTGAATGTTTCATAATCAATGCGGGACGTAATTCGTTGATTCCATTACCACTGGTTTGTATACAAAAGAAATTTTGAATACGACTACGCCGTTCGTCAAAGTAGTACACATCGTTCACTCGGCTATCGATGAATAATTCGCTATTCGTAATAACATCAACGTTCCACTCTGATGTTTCATTTGCTTTCTTGTTCCCATCTACAGTTTTTTTGTACGATCTCCACAACTCGCATAACGTATTCTCCAATAAAGAAGAAGTAATCTTCATTCCCCAGATATCTCGAAATTCAGAATGAACCATTTCAAATTCGTTATTGCATTCTTCGACAGTTGTTGTTCTAAGATCTTTCGAAAGTGATCGAGTGATGAACTTTGCTGGACCAAGTTTCATCGAACTGATGCGATTGTATCCAGAACAATACAGTGGTATTAGTCCCAATAAGCTCGAAAGGTGTACGAATTGAATACATCCCATGTTTCCAATTCCACAATACTTTTTCTTCTGTGTAAAGGGATCCTTCTTTAGTAGGTGTTCCATAAGTACGAGAATACTTCTATCATACGAACTCTTTGAAGAACGATTATCTTCTCCAACATAAAAGGAGTCAAGGATTAGATCTAGTAGGTCATTTTGGTGTATGTTCCATTTGGTAGAGTTGCTTCCTTGGGAATATTGAAATCGTTTCTCAGTACAAGATCCAACACACTCCGGTCCTTGAATGTCTACCGCAACCGAATAAAGAAACTCGTAGAGAGAACTGTGGGAACGGAGACGTGATAAATACATGTCGGTATCGTTCATGATCAGTCTATGAATCTCAGCAATCAATGTAGTACCATTACATCGGATACACGTGAAGCATATATAATCAAGTGCACTTCCAATTGTCATCGATGGAAGGAAATGAATTGAAAGATCGATGAAGATATGTACAAGAATCGAATAATAACCCTAGGATAATAAGGAAATTGTGAGTTGAATACTTCGGTGAAATATGCTTAATGAAAACACAAGGAAATATACATTTTGACTTACGATTTTGTCATAAGATGCAGGAACAATCATATATTGACCTTGGAAGGTAGATGTAGGGCGTTTCTTCTTCATTGTACGAAAAGTATTCGGAAAGAAAGTGGAATTCCACACTCGAGATCTGTAATCAACAACGCTCCCAACACGATCGGTCAATGCCCAGTGCAAGCATTTACGTAATTGATCTCTTTGTGATAGACGGAAAGATAAGGTAGCCTTATCCACGAAATTTCCTATACAACTCCTACTGTAGCATATAACCGAACAGTTGAAGTAGTCCGTATTTCCGTTTGCAACTAACCAATTCCATAGCTTTGACTCATCACCAGATGGTATAGTCTTATCATTCATCGGAATTCTGCAGTTAATCGATAAAACGGAAGTCATACCATCTTTATGACAGTTAAGGGTATCCGTGTGAATCCCTATACTTGATGGAATGAGAATAGTAATACCCTCAACTCTAAAACTACTTGATTCCCCACAGTCCTTACTTTCATCTCCTGAAAGTAAAAGTGATCGGAACCTATTCTGAAAGTCCTTCCTCATCTGCATTGCGTATTCGTCAACGGTAGATGTGTTGTTGAATAAATGATCTGATGGTAACAGTCGGAGAAGGTATTCGATCATAGAAACAAGATGTTTTGACGCCGCAATAGGAATATTCCCATCTTTGAGGAAGGGTCTTACCGTGCCAGCAATGGTACTCATGTTATCACTGTATTCGTTACAATCAATTGTAGACCAGCCTGTTGTACACATGGGAAGAGATAATGGATCGAGTGTAGTATATCTTGTGTGGGTGCTCGCCTCTATTTTGGAAGACATCTTCTTCCGAATAATGGTTAAGTTGCGTGCCTTTGAATGACTTGTTCTTTTGGGGTTATTGGTGTGTGATTCACTACGAGTTGATTTCGATCGGTTTGAACGTTTCTTTGACGTAAAGTTGAATGATTCAGATAATCCATTCCAGAACATCTTCGTTAAGGCTCTCGTACAAAAGGATATCGCATTTGATTTGATGTTTATCCCACGATTGGCGTCGATGATTGGTGATGTTTCGTCGTTAATGATGATCATCTTATTATCCTCTGAAATGTAATTAGAGTTGTTGGGGATGTGAAGGTAGTTTATTGCTTCGGAAGATTCTTTATCATCAAATCTAATAGTAGAATGGTTGAATGATGATAGTAGATCGGAGGTAGGCATCGTAAAATGGGGATTGTTGTGTAGGTCATTCAAGACGTAAATCTGTCCATTCAAATTTCTTTCTATAGAATGAATAGAGCTAGGGAGTTGTAACGGAAGGACCTTGTTCTTCATAGAAGAGCGACGAGGAATAAAGGTGACAAGACTCTGATCTTCGAAATCGTAAAAGACAGTTCGTTCTACATGTTTCGTAATGCTCATACAGAAGTCTGTGGCTGGGAAAAAATGATACAAATAATAAATAATTAAGATTAGAGATACGATGAGGAAAATGTTAATGGATGGGACGATTTCAAATAATAAAGAAACAAAATTAAAATTACTTACCGTTCATTCCAGATACATCACTTATTTTTATAAAACCTTGCTTCAAGGATGGCGTCAAATTAGAATCTTGCATGTTTGGAAGGGAATCGATGATATCTTCAAATGATAAGTCATTGGTGTTGATAGAAGGTTCTTCGCCGAACGCACCATCGCCAATGATGTGGAGAGAAGGAGAAGATGATGAAGAATATTCAAGACCTCGAGAGGATACCGGCATGGATTGGTCGTTTAAAGGAAGAGGATGGTATAAATTACGGTCGTCAGATAAACTCGTAAAGTCGGATGAACGGCGACTATTGCAAGATTGTGGAGGCTTTTGAAGTAAACTCCTCACTGTCGTGTAATTGCCACGACCTCTCAATTGCATATCTACCATTTTTTGGTCCGTCGAAGGATGGTATAAATCACGGTCGTCAGATAAAATAGTAAAGTCGGATGAAAGGCGATTGTTGCAAGATTGTGGAGGCTTTTGAAGTAAACTCCTCACTGTCGTGTAATTGCCACGACCTCTCGATTGCATATCTACCATTTTTTGGTCGGTCGAAGGATGGTATAAATCACGGTCGTCAGATAACCTCATGAAGTCAGATGAAAGGCGATTGTTGCAAGATTGTGGAGGCTTTTGAAGTAAACTCCTCGCTGTCGTGTCGGAATAGACACGACCTCTCAATTGCATATCTACCATTGTCTCGTCAGGACAGGGACGGTTATACGATAAAAATTGAATGTTGCAAGATTGTGGGGGCTTTTGAAGTAAACTCCCCGCTGTCGTGATAGGAAAACCACGACCTCTCGATTGCTCACAAAATTTAGGTAGATGATCTTGATGATGATGAAATTGAGGTGACAAATGGGATGAATTGGAGAAGGTTTCGTCGTTGGAGTACGTCACTTGAGACCTTCGGTGTTCGAACTGGCGATGGGAAGAGCGTTGGTAGACCTTTGAGGAATGTTGAGATCTTGAATTGTTCATATAGTTCCTTCTCTTGTAGTGCCCGGATTTGTAATGTGGGATCCGATTGGGGGTACTTGATTTATATGTACGTGTCGAATTCGATTTGGACCTACTAGTTTGATGACGAGAACGAGACCGAAATTGTGAATGTGCCATGATGAATGTATTTCTGAATTGAAGTAAATAACGAAAAGTGTGAGAGTTGCTAAGTGTATGCGAATTAAAATAAGAAACGATAAGATACCATATGGACTACATACCGTGTGTTGTTTCTCGTCGTATTGAGGTAATATATCGAGTATTAACTAGGTTGCAAAGGATTGGTGTATGCGATGGTATTCAATGATGCTTCCTTGTGCTGATACTTGTGCTTGTTTGGGTGATGAATGAAATAAAAAAAACTTCGCACAACATTGTGAGTGGGAGAGGTGCACAATCAAATTCAAGAAATACATAAGCGTGACAAAATTAAGAGAACAGTTGACGTGGATACATAGGCCCGTAATTTTAATTCCTAAAAATTAAAAAATAAATTGTGCTGTAACGAGAACAGTTGAACTAGATACATAGGCCCGTAGTTTTCATTGGGAGAGTTAAAAAACAAAATAGTGCCGTAAGACTCGATATTGCTCGGTAAGGTGCACCTGGTTCAGTGATTTCATTACTATTTAGCTATAGATATTTCAAACTAGGTGCAAATGGAATTCCAGAGAACACTCTTGTGCGAAAGATAGGTCGTTATAAGACCGAGTGCAGAGCGTTGAGTAAAATATTTATTCATGAGGCGATGGATAGAAAAGAGCAGACACCAACACTTTGCCGCATAAAAAATAAATTCGAGAAACATAAAAGCCAATATGCCACACACTAAGCAGACTGCGAGAAAGGATACCTCAGAGGTTACCTACTACGAGGTACCGATTGATTGGAAAGCTGTAATTTTGCAGGCAAACAGCAAACTCCTAGCAAAGGAAAGACGTAGATTGGCAACCGGAAGGATCCAAAGAGCATCAACAGTAGTGGTCTACGACGACGGTGAGTATTATTTTTGAATACAGCGCTTTACCTATGTGATAACTAACTAACTATTCTTCTTCTCATTGTACATAAGGAACGGAGGTGGATATGGAGGGTGTGAAGGGAGAATATTTCGGTCCAGTACACTCACCGATCCAAGTGCAACTCGCGTTGTCTGAAAAGGAGGATTACGTGAAGGGAGAAAGGAAGTTGATCGATGATGAACACGCGAACGATGGGCATGAGCATGAGCAGGCGTTTGATAAGGGTGAACGTGTGAGGGATGAGAAGGGGAATACATGGTGGGTGTTCTACACCAAGAGGGGAAGAGTTTATGTGGTGTCGGATGACAATGCATTGACAAAGAGATCCTTCCCAAAATCGAAGCTTACGGTAGCGTAGATGTAATGCAACGAATAATCTCAATTTTACATGTAATAAATATAACGAATGCGATAGTCAACATCAAATTACTTATGATAGAGTAGAATTTTGATAAATTAGAGCGTATGTTGCAAGTAGCATATCGTAATTGTGTAGATAGGTCACCTTAATTTATTAAATGATGGTAAATTGTTTGAATTGAGCGTAGAATAAGGAGGTGTATGAATATTAAATAGCGTCGTGTGAAAGAGGATGGGATAGAAACGAATGAATAATGTACGGACGGTGCATCGGGCATAGAAAGTGTATATGAGGACGGGTATTAATTGGACGAGAGAGGTAAAATAAGGTAAATTCACATAAAACTAAAGAAAATAATTGAAATGATCAGAAGAGTATGGAATTCGATGGTTGACAAGGATTTGGCAAAAACGTTGCATTAATTAAAGAAAAAAACCAGGTATTTTAGGTAAAAAAGAAGATAAAAACGATACACTATATATCGGGCGTTCGTGTGCACGCCATCATCCTCACTATTATCCCTGTCACTGTCATCATTAGTCTCGTCGTCAGGTTTCTCGATACCTAACTTTTGCTCCCAGTCAGGGCCATAAAGATACTCCGCAACTCTCCTCCAAGCAGGATCATCATGAAATAGAACAATTGCCTTGACGAATGAGCCGTGGGCCTGTGACGAAGTGAGGCTAAATTTTCGTAACCAGTGCCAGTCTGCCGTACCTATTTTATTTGTCAACGCGTGGGTCACGAAAATGTATTAGTCTATTCAAGACCAATAATAATTATCATTAATGGCTTACTTACCCTGTCGTAGTGTCATCGGCACAA
>PIVU01000420.1 GCA_003354025.1 Nitrospirota bacterium | reverse complement strand
TATACATCTTCTCCTGCGTTCTGGATGTCCCACTTAAAAGGCACGCCTGTTGCTTCCAGTACGCGTCTTGTTGCTTCAGATATTTCAGGGCCTGTGCCGTCGCCCGGTATGAAAGTTACATTATACATTATCCTATCCTTGGTGAAACCGTTAGAATTTGTGATGCTATTTCAGGGTTTTCGGCAATGAAAACCAGTTCGTCGTCAGTGAGAGGTTTCTGAGTATGCAGGTTTGCATACTGGACCAGTTCCAGTATTTTCCGTGCTTCTTTATCATTCTGAAAATGAATGCCCAGGTTTTCATAAACATGGGCAAATCCTTTCAGGCCTCCGTACTCTCCGGTGGTAATAACTCTTCCGGTATGGAGCATTTCCGGCTCACCCCTGCCAACATCCTCAGGGTCGTAGAGTTCATAATTACGCCTGTCCTTAAGTGCTCCGTCTGCATGAATGCCCGATTCATGTGCAAATGCGTTGGCACCGACGCCAACCTGTTTAATCGGGATTGGAATATCAAAGGCATATGAAGCATAGCGGGCAATTTTCCAGGCGTGCTTCAGGTCTACGCAATCGTCGAGATGTACTTTATCTTCAAATCCATGTGAGTATGTAAGGGCCAGGAGTATTGAAAGAAGGTCACAGTTTCCCGCCCTCTCTCCGTATCCGTTGATCGTTGTATTAATATAAGCATCAACTCCGCTCTCTACTGCACCCTGTGCGCCTGCCAGGGAAACGGCCGCTGCCATTCCAAGGTCATTGTGGCAGTGCATCTCAAGATCAAACTTGGTAGAGTCTGCTATCTTTTTGATTTTTTCATAAATTGATATCGGATCGTCTGCACCGAGGGTGTCACAGTAGCGGAAGCGGTCGCCTCCATTTTCTTTGGCAGCCATTGCAAACTCGATAAGCTTGTCCGTCTCTGTCCGTGATGCGTCTTCGGCATTTACTCCAACTGTTTCAATTCCCATTGACTTGGCGACTTTCAGTGCATCAACCATTGAGTTCAGGACATCTTTCCAGGTTTTCCTGCCCTGAAATTTGCCATCAATCATAATGTCGGAGGTTGAAATTGATATATTGATGTGCTTTATATCAGGACAGTTTTTAAAAGTAAGCTCAATATCTTCCGGAACAGCCCTGCACCAGCCCTCAAGTCTCAGGCTCTTAATGACCCCTTTTTTCGCCAGTGCAAGATTGGCATTAATGTAGTTAACTTCGTGTTTAAGCGTTGGAAAACCAATCTCGCTCTGGTATATTCCCATCCTGTCGAGATATACGTTGATCATTGTTTTTGCAAGTTTACTTAGCAGGATTCTGGAGGTCTGTACGCCGTCTCTGTTGGTAACGTCTATAAGGTGGATATTTTTCATGAGCAATTATTTAACCATATTTACATCCCGAATTCAAGGTGGCGCATATTTGCAATTAATAGAAAAAACAGTAGCGCATAGCACTTTTTAGTTATAAAATAGTGTTATGCTGTAATTGTCGACACTTCGGATGATGGGCAAGCAGACTTATAATGAAATTCCATCTCTCTTATAATATGCTGGCCTGATCGAGCTTTTAACGGTTTTCAGCTGTAATCGGTGTAACTATTGAATATTCTAATTGTTGATGACATTGAAGACGCAAGGCTGCTTCTTAAAAAAATACTTGAGTCTGCAGGATATTCAGTTGTAACAGCTGTGAACGGCCGTGAT
>PIVU01000173.1 GCA_003354025.1 Nitrospirota bacterium | reverse complement strand
GTGGGCAGAGAAAAACTCCCCATTGTTGATACATGGTGGCAGACCGAGACAGGCGGAATTCTTATTACACCTCTACCGGGCGCAATGACGCTCAAGCCGGGCTCTGCAAATAGACCCTTCTTCGGTGTTGTACCAAAGATCGTAAAGCAGGACGGATCTGAGGCTGGAGTGAATGAGGGAGGATATCTTCTTATAGAAAAACCCTGGCCGGGAATGATCAGGGGAACATACGGTGATCCTGAACAGAAGCGTGTTAAAGAAGTATATTTCTCACAATTCCCCGGTACTTACATGTCCGGTGACGGGGCGAGAATTGATGATGACGGCGATTACTGGCTGATGGGAAGGATTGATGATGTTATCAATATTTCCGGACACAGGCTTGGAACTGCAGAGGTTGAATCAGCACTGGTCAGCCATGAAACTGTTGCGGAAGCCGCCGTTGTTGGATATCCTCATGATATCAAGGGTGAAGGAATATATGTATACGTCACCCTTAAAGAGGGCATAGAAGCTACCGATGATCTTAAAAAAATCCTCGTAGGACATATTAGGAAAGAGATCGGCCCTATCGCAACTCCTGACAAGATGCAGTGGGCTCCTGGTCTGCCAAAGACCAGAAGCGGCAAGATCATGAGAAGGATTCTTAGAAAGATTGCACAGGGGGCTGTTGATGAACTTGGTGATACTTCAACACTGGCCGACCCATCTGTAGTAGATAATCTTGTGGCAGAGAGACAGTAAAAATATTAAGCAGTCCTTGGACTGCTCATACACTCACCCCTTATTGCAGGCCTTAGGCCTGCAATAAGGGGTGAACCCCATAAAGGCAGCTTTTAGCTGTCAACTTTCAGCGGTTAGCGAAAAATCCCCCTACAATTAAATTATGAAATATGGCATCATTATATTGAATTCTGATTAGAGCTAAAAATAATAAAATACAGGAGAACCATGGATAAATATATTCTGGAAAAAGAGAAAGCTGTTCTTGTAGTAATTGATATTCAGGAGAGGCTTGTTCCTGCGATGAAGAAAAAGGACAAGGTTTATGAAAACACTCTCCATCTTATTGAAGCGGCAAAGCTGCTTGATATTCCAATTGTTGTAACCGAGCAGTACCCCAAAGGCCTTGGCCCTACTGTTGATGTAATAAAGGAAGGTCTGGCTGAATATAATCCTCTCGAAAAAGTTACATTTGACTGCTGCAGGGGCGACGGTTTTCTGGAAAAAATATCGAGTCTGAAAAAGAGCCACATAATCCTTGCAGGCATGGAAACACATGTCTGTGTTCTTCAAACATGCCTGTCTCTTCTCAAGGAAGGATACTTTCCGCATCTTGTCAGCGATGCAGTTTGCTCTAGAAAGAAAGATGATTATCTTACCGCTAAAGAGCTGATGCGTGATGCCGGCGCGGTAATCACATGTACTGAAACTGTATTATTTCAGCTCCTTGAAAAAGCCGGCAGCCCTGAGTTTAAAACGATATCCAAAAGGATAAAGTAGTTCTAAAATTCCTGATTAAGCGAACTAAAAACTTGTGAAATGCAATGGAGACTCTATACCTATAATGTCGGCCGATGCATTTCTGGTGCCTTCTGCAAATGTTTGTGAGGACTGCTGGCCCTCCTGCTGCTCCTCACTTGAGCATTGGCGGGCAGATATCTCTGTTTCACTCTTTTCATTTAATTCCTGCTGTATATTCTTGAAAGCGATCACATGTTTGACCTGAATGATTAGTTCATAGCTGTTAAATGGTTTTTCAATAAATGAATTAACTCCGAGATCAATGCATGCCTTGATGTCCTCATCATCGCTGCTTCCCGATACTACAATAACACCGGAAGGTCCAGAAGGAGAAAGGTTGATTTCCTCCAGGAATTCCACTCCGCCCATGACCGGCATATGCAGATCGAGTAAAACAAGTACCGGTTTTTCTTTGTGATATAATTCCAGGCCCTCTTTTCCGTTGCGCGCTGATAATAATTCATAATCGTTGTCCTCAAGCATAAGGCTTTTTTTGATGGAATCGATTATAAGCAGATCATCGTCGATAATGAGAATTTTGTTGTTTGCCATGTTGCCCCCTTTAATATAAAACTGTTATTTAGATATTTATCGGGTAAATTACGATAAATCTTTAATTGGGCAGTTGCATGTAACTGAGTGTCAGGGGATGGGTACTGCCGGAGAGTATCTGTTTAAAAACCAGTAAAAAACTAAATCAGGCCGTGAAGATGACGGCCGGTATAGCTCTTTTTTGAGCGGGCGACTTCCTCGGGCGTGCCTGTCACTATTATCTGGCCGCCGCTGTTTCCTCCTTCAGGGCCCAGATCAATAATATGGTCCACACACCGTATTACATCAAGGTTATGCTCAATAACTAACACAGTGTTGCCTTCATCCACAAGACGGTTGAGGACTATCAACAGGTTCTTCATATCATGAAAGTGCAGGCCCGTTGTCGGTTCATCCAGGAAGTAGAGTGTTCGTCCTGTCGCACTACGGGAGAGCTCACGGGCCAGTTTTATTCTCTGTGCCTCACCGCCGGACAGAGTAGGTGACGGCTGGCCCAGTTTAATATACCCCAGCCCCACGTCGGAAAGAGTTTGCAGTCCGGCCGTTATGCCCGGAATATTCTCGAATACTTTCATGGCCTCATCCACAGTAAGGTCCAGCACATCAGCGATATTCAGTTTTTTATAGTGGACCCTGAGTGTCGCTTCATTAAAGCGCTTGCCCTTGCAGACCTCGCAGGTTACAAAAACGTCGGCCAAAAAATGCATCTCAATACGTCTGACACCTTCTCCCTGGCAAGATTCACATCGCCCGCCTTTCACATTGAAGGAGAAACGGCCCGGTTTAAAGCCGTATGCTTTTGCCTCTACAGACATTGAGAATAGTACCCTGATAGCATCAAATATCTTTGTGTATGTTGCCGGATTTGAGCGGGGTGTTCTGCCGATGGGTTTCTGGTCTATATTAATGACCTTGTCAATATGTTCTGCACCCTTAAGTGATTTATATGGACCCACACTGCTTTTGCTCCCGTAAAGTTTATTTCGGAGAGCAGGATATAGCGTACTGTTTAATAGTGTACTTTTGCCCGCACCTGATACACCGGTGAGCGCAGTAAGGGTTTGTAAAGGAAACTCGGCAGTAATATTTTTGAGATTGTTCATGCCTGCGCCCCTTATGGTGAGTTTTTTACCTGACCCCTTTCTTCGCATAGGGGGTGTATTTATTTTGAGCCTGCCGGAGAGGTATTTCCCTGTCAATGAATCACGTGATTTCTTCAGTCTGGCCGGAGTTCCTGAAAAAATAACTTTACCTCCTGCAGTTCCTGCACCCGGACCAAAATCTATTATATGGTCGGCTGTCTCTATAGTCTCAGCATCATGCTCAACTACAATGACGGTATTCCCTATATCACGCAACCTTTTCAGGGTTGTAAGCAGTCTCCTGTTATCACGCTGATGGAGTCCTATTGAGGGCTCATCAAGGACATATAAAACACCGCTGAGTTCACAGCCTATCTGGCTTGCCAATCGTATCCGCTGACTTTCGCCGCCTGAAAGAGAGGGCCCGGAACGGTCCAGCATAAGATAGCCGAGGCCAACGTTTATAAGAAAACCAAGACGCCCTCTGATCTCCTTTAGCAGTTCTTCTGAAATGCGTGCCTCTGTGCCTGTCATTGCAAGATTGTCAATAAAATTAACTGCTGCTTCGATAGTCAATGCAGATAAATCGGAAAGGCCCATACCGCCTATTGTGACCGCGTTAGACTCAGGACGAAGGCGCTGTCCCTGGCATGAGGAGCATTGGGTGTTCGAGAGGTATTTCATATAGTATTTACGCATTCCCTCTGACTTGGTCTGTCTGAAGCGGCGGTAGAGTTCATTCAGCACCCCTTCAAAGGAACGCATCCATTCCAGTTTTCCTGAAGAAAACTGCATGGTCATTGATATCTTTCTGTCCTTTGACCCATAAAGGAGAAAATCACGGTGAGACTTGGGCAGTTTGTTCCAGGGCTTATCAAGGTCTATGCCGACATCATTTGCAAAGTTATGAATAAGTGAACCTGTCCAGCTTTCGGAGCGTTCCATAACCTTTGCCCATGGCGCAACAGCCCCTTCACGGACACTCAGCGTCGGATCGGGGACAACAAGCTCCGGAGACATTTCAGGTTTTGTGCCTATGCCGTGACAATCGGGACACATTCCCAGGGGGGAGTTAAATGAAAAGCTCTGAGGACTGATATCGGGAAAACTGAGATCACAGTAGGGACAGTGCCTGTGTGCTGAATACAGGCGTTCATCCCCGCCGATTATTGCACAGATCATCAGTCCCTTTCCAATCTTAAGAGAGGTCTCTATTGAATCAGTCAGCCGTGCACTAAAGGTAATGTTCATTTCACCTGGAACAACAAGACGGTCTATTACAACATCAATGGTATGCTTCTTTTTCTTATCAAGGACAGGCAGATTATTCTGGTCATAAACCGTTCCATCAAGTCTGAACCTGCTGTACCCATCCTTTATCGTATCCTGCAGTATGACCCGATATTCACCCTTCCTGTTGTCTACAAGCCGTGCAAGCAGCATAAATCGTGTGTCCTTCGGGAGCTGTGCTATACGTTCGGTCATTTCCTGTGCCGACAGGGTTTCTACCGGTCTTCCGCACTTAAAACAGCTCTGGCTGCCGATTCGGGCGTAGAGTACCCGAAGATAATCATGTATTTCGGTAATAGTGCCTACAGTAGAGCGGGGGTTGTTGCTTGCCGCCTTCTGGTCTATGCTGATTGTTGGGCTGAGCCCACGGATATGATCATATTTGGGCTTCTCCATCTGGCCGAGAAACTGACGGGCGTAGCTTGACAGGGATTCCACATAGCGTCGCTGGCCCTCTGCATAGATAGTGTCAAATGCAAGTGAGGATTTACCCGAACCAGAGGGGCCGGTGAAAACCACAAGCTTGTTTTTTGGGATCCTGGTCGATACATGCCTGAGATTATGTTCGGCCGCACCCTGTATTTCTATGTATTCCGGTTTCTTAGACATTTCGAGGACTTAACCCTTCCGCACACAGCGTTAAGAAGGTCATATATGATACTACATTGAAACATCAGAATTAAATGAACGACGTTAAACAATCTGCTAAGGAACTAAGTGTATCGCCGTCAGAACATCAGATTGCTATGTATCCTGTAGGGATAGCACAATTCGCTTAATACCTTCTGGCCCGATTACTCAGAAGTCTATTGATAAATTAATTAAAATATTGCAAATCAATATGGAAGATTTCCCCGCTGAGGAAAATAGTGCAGACACATTACAGAATGAATAACACTGTAATTATATTTTTATGGATTTGGATACGTTGAATCAAGTTCACGTGGATGAAAGTAGCCTTTAATGCAGTTAGGATTAATTACACACAATTGAATATGTGTTTTGGTTTTAAACCCAGAACCTTTATATAGTTCTGTACCTTCCTGGAAAACGCCTCTAACGGTATCGAAGGCAGGTAATTTAGCTCTACTTTCATGTACAGTTTGAATAACGGCGCAGTCTAAATTTCTTATAAGAGGGTGCCCTCCCTTATCAGGTACTTTGTTGATGGGCAGTTCCGCCCCTGTCTTTTCAGTTGTATCCTTAAGTATTTCATATCCTACATTTAGAATCTTAATATATCGGGAATCTACAAGGTTAAAGCAATTACCTAAATCAATAACTGCTCCTACGACAGCTGGTTTTTTAATTTTTGAAGAATGTGTCTGAGGTTTGTTTTTGATTAATTTGGCAAACTCTAGGGCACGTTCTGGGCTGTTTTCCCAAAAATAAATACCGTTTCCAAGCCAATCATAATCATTTTCACTTGCAGAAAGTACTTCTTTACCTAAAAGAACTTTTTCCTGAATTTTTTTGTCACAACCATGGAAACCTATAATAAAGGTAGGAAGTGAAGAATACATGAATTATTTAAAGCGCTTTTTGAGATTACCTTTTTCTGTATAAACCCCTGTGCCAACAAGGAATTTTTTTGCAGCTTTTTTTGAAGCGGTCGCTTTCTTAGCATACTTTTTCATTTCTTCGCTTTGTTCTTTTATTTCTTTTGTAGTCATATTACCCCCTTGCCCCTTATCCGATTTAGTATATCCCATTGTACACATACGGGGCAAGAAAATTTTATAAGTTAAACAACACTATCACTACTTCTCCTATCGTCATTCCCTTCTAAAACCTGTAATCTCACTTAGTTAGCAAGTCAGGTCACTATTTGACGAGTTAATCCAACTACCGCTCAAATAATGAACACAACTATATTTAAAATCCATCCAACGAATGAAACTCTGTAACTTTAAAACATAAAATCCACTATCCCAAATTAGGACAACACCCGTTAGGTTAGACGTATATTATATTTTGTGCTGATAGTCGGGGTAGGCCTGACGCCGCTGAAGCAGCAGGAAATTTGGTGTCAAATATTGGAGAAAAGTGAAAAGGACATATTAAGACAATAATTAAATATGCGAGAACCTATTGGCAAAATGGTAATTGTCTAAGGCTTTTGAATACTTGAGTCTTGAACGGGAAGAGTGGATCACCTGTGCAGTTAAATCAAAATACCTGTTCTAACCCGCTCAGGGAGGCTTAATATTACCCCATTAGATTTACGGCGCTTTTCATGTGAATCAGAAACTTGTGAAATGTAAAGGACTTTCTATCCCTACAATGTTAGCTGATACATTTTTATCGCATTCTGCACATTTCTGTGAGGATTTCCGGCCCTCCTGCTTTGGGACATCCGGACATTGGCAGGCAACCATCTGGCTTTCACATTTTTCTTTAAATTCCTTCTGGATAGAGTTTTTCTTCATAGGGCCTCCTGAAATTAAATGTACTTATGAT
>PIVU01000172.1 GCA_003354025.1 Nitrospirota bacterium | reverse complement strand
TATAACTGCTAACATTATATTTATTCAGGATACACTTGATAAATCCTGTTGCATGAATGAAAGGAGTCTCTATGAAAGCCATTATTCTTGCCGGTGGACTTGGCACAAGATTAGCTGAGGAAACCGGGTCACGTCCAAAACCGATGGTTGAAATCGGTGGAAAACCCATTCTTTGGCACATTATGAAAATCTATGCAGCGTCAGGTATTGATGAATTTATAGTTGCCCTTGGATATAAAGGTGATATTATTAAGGAGTACTTTCTTAACTTCTATGCTATCAATAATAACATCACAATTGACCTAAATTCCGGGAAAACAATTATTCACGATGGTAATCAGCCAAAATGGAAAATCCACCTTATCGATACCGGAATATCTACCCAAACCGGTGGACGTCTGAAAAGACTTAAACCTTATCTCGAGAAAGATGAACCTTTCATGTTTACATATGGAGATGGAGTAGCAGATATTAATCTAAACGAACTGATACAATTCCATAAATCCCATGGAAAGCTTGCTACCGTTACAACTGTCCGCGCACCTGCTCGTTTTGGAAGAATCGCTTTTAATAATGATCTTATTACTAAATTTTACGAAAAGCCTCAATCAGCTGAAGGCTGGATAAATGGCGGATATTTCCTGCTTCATCCAAAAGTTATTGATTATATTGATAACGATGAAAGCATCTGGGAACGGGATCCTATTGAAAACCTTGCCAAGGATCACCAGTTAGCCGGATACCGCCATTATGGCTATTGGTCATGCATGGATACTTTGAAAGAAAAGAAATCTCTGGAGAATTTGTGGGAGTCAGGAGATGCTCCCTGGAAGATATGGTGATTGAATGATTCTAACTGATTTTCTAGTTATTGGTGGTGGTATAATAGGCATCAGCATAGCAAGAGAATTAATAAAGATTTATCCTAAGTCTAAAGTTACTCTAATTGAAAAAGAAAAAGCATGCGGTATGCATGGAAGCGGTAGAAACAGTGGTGTTCTTCATGCCGGGTTTTATTATTCACCTGATAGTCTAAAGGCAAAATTCACCCGGGATGGCAACAAACTTTTAACAGAATATTGTGAAGCAAAGAGTATTGCAATCAATAAGTGCGGGAAGCTTGTTGTAGCAAAAGACTCAAGTGAACTCGAATCGCTGGATGAACTATTCAGAAGAGCAAAATTAAACGGCATAGATATAGAGGAACTTTCAGATACTGATGCTAAACAAATCGAACCCCGTGTAAAAACTTTCCAAAGGGCCCTATATTCACCTACAACATCTACTGTAGACCCCTATGAAGTGATGCAATCCCTAAGAAGTGATGCTGAGAATGAAGGCGTAGAAATTCATTCCGACGTCTGTTTTATCAGCAGAAAATCAAATAGTGTTGTTACATCAAAAGGTCACTATCAGTCCGGTTACATTGTAAATGCAGCCGGTCTTTATGCTGACAAGATTGCTTTAGAGTTTGGTTTCTCAGAGAAATACCGTATTTTGCCTTTCAAGGGTCTTTACCTGTATTCTGACGAACCTGCATCCTCTATTAAAACAAATATCTACCCCGTGCCTAATTTAAATAATCCTTTTCTCGGTGTTCATTTCACTGTTACAGTTGATGGCAAACATAAAATTGGACCAACAGCCATTCCTGCATTCTGGCGTGAGCACTATAACGGATTTGATAATTTCAAATTGTCCGAAACGATAGAGATTATTAAAAGGGAAGCCGGTCTTATTGCTTCATCAAACTTTGATTTCAAGCGTCTTGCCTTTGAGGAAATAACGAAATATTCACGAGCTCATATGGTCAAACTAGCTTCTTCGCTGGTTGATAATATTAGAAAAGACAATTTCACAAAATGGGGCAAACCCGGGATACGCGCTCAATTACTAGATATAAAGGAACAAAAACTGGAAATGGATTTTGTCATTGAAGGAGATGACAGATCCATGCATGTCTTGAACGCAGTATCTCCTGCCTTTACATGCTCTATTCCATTCTCACAACATATATGCAATGAAATCAAATCACTTTTAAATTAACTTATCGAGAGGACAATAAAATGAAAATTCTAATTACAGGAAATATGGGATACATAGGTCCCTGTGTAGTACAAAGATTAAGAGCATCATACCCGGGTGCAACTCTGCTTGGACTTGATGTAGGATTTTTCGCAAACTGTTTAACAAACTCTGAAATTCTGCCTGAATGCAGAGTAGATACTCAGTATTTTACAGACGTAAGAAATGTATCTCCTGATATACTGAATGGCGTTGATGCCATAATTCATCTGGCTGCAATATCAAACGATCCTATGGGAAACACCTATGAGAAGGTAACTTCCGAGATCAATTATCAGGCAAGTATAGACCTCGCAAAAAAAGCCAAGGAAGCCGGCGTTAAGAGTTTCATATATGCTTCAAGCTGCAGTATGTATGGAGCTGCAGATGATGGACCCAGAGCTGAAAATTCTCCTCTTAATCCGCTTACTGCATATGCAAAATCAAAGGTGGCTACCGAGAAAGATCTTGAACAACTCGCCGACGGCAAGTTTACTGCCACCTCTCTCAGGTTCTCAACTGCCTGTGGAATGAGCGAAAGACTGCGTCTTGACCTTGTACTTAATGATTTTGTTGCAGGAGCTGTGTCAACAAATAAAATTACAATTTTAAGCGATGGAACTCCATGGAGACCGTTGGTAGACATCAAAGACATGGCTAGAGCTATTGACTGGGCTGTTAGTAGAGAACCAGCAAATGGCGGTAATTTTCTGGCTGTTAATATAGGGAGTGATACCTGGAACTATCAGGTTAAGGAACTGGCGGAGGCAGTAGCAGATCTCATGCCAGGCGTGGATGTATCAATTAATAAAGACGCTCAACCGGACAAGCGCTCTTACAGTGTGAACTTTGATCTTTTTAAAAAACTGGCCCCGAATTATCAACCTGAAGTAAGCCTCGAAGTATCCATAAAGGAATTAAAAGAAGGCTTACAAGCGATAAACTTTGCTGATGATAATTTTCGTCAATCTAAATACATGCGACTAAAAGTGCTCAATCATTTGAGAGAACAAGGGTTGCTGACAGAGCAGCTTAAATGGTCGTTCAATCATAATTAATTTTTTGATAGAGGAGTAATAATGGATTTTAATCACTCATGCCGATTTTGCGGTAATCAGTTAAAACATACCTTTGTTGATCTGGGGATGTCCCCTATGGCAAATTCATATATCAAAGTCGATCAGGCTCAAAATATGGAGCCTTTTTTCCCATTGCACACTTACGTTTGTGAGAAATGTTTCCTTGTTCAGTTAATGGAATTCGAATCCCCGGAAAGTATATTCACCGATTATGCCTATTTTTCTTCTTTCTCGGACTCCTGGCTTCAACATGCTAATAAATATGTTAATGCCATGATTTCCCGTTTTGGTTTTAATGCTCAAAGCCAGGTCATTGAAATAGCAAGTAATGATGGTTACCTTCTTCAGTACTTCAAGGAAAACAATGTTCCAGTACTGGGTATTGAACCGGCAGAAAATGTCGCAAAAACTGCTATAGAAAAAGGGATCAAAACCATATCTAAATTCTTTGGTGCTCAAACGGCAACTGAACTCTCAGAGGCTGGTACACAGGGTGATCTTTTGATTGGTAATAACGTGCTGGCCCATGTGCCTAATGTAAATGATTTTGTTAAGGGTTTAAAGATTGCTCTTAAGCCTAATGGTATTGTCACAATGGAGTTTCCTCACTTGATGCGATTAATGGAAGAGAACCAGTTTGATACAATTTATCATGAGCATTTTTCATACTTTTCATTCATTACTGTTAAAGCAATTTTTGAAACTCAAGGGCTTAAAATGTTCGATGTTGACGAGCTAAAAACACACGGCGGGTCACTAAGAATATATGCATGCCACAAAGAGAATAATACGCACACAGTTGAAGATAACGTCCAGAATCTGATAAACAAGGAAATGGAAATGGGATTTAACACTATTTCTCATTATTTGTCATTCAGTGAAAATGTAAAAGAAACAAAAAGAAAAATACTGGATTTTCTTGTTAAAGAAAAAAGGGCCGGAAAGACAATTGCGGGCTACGGTGCACCGGCTAAAGGGAATACTCTATTAAATTACTGTGGAATAAGAACGGATTTTATAGACTATACCGTTGATCGCAGTCCTCATAAGCAGGACCATTTATTGCCGGGTGTTCACATCCCAATAATGGGCCCCGATGAAATAAGCAAGAGCAAACCCGATTATTTAGTAATTCTTCCCTGGAACCTTAAAGAAGAAATCATGGGCCAGATGGCGGATATTCGTCAGTGGGGCGGCAAATTTGTTGTATTTATTCCTGAAGTGAAGGTTTCCGAATAGATGATTTTTACTGAGACTGAATTATCGGGATCATATATTCTTGAGATAAATAAGTTGGAGGATCCGAGAGGATTTTTTGCCCGAACATGGTGTAAAAGAGAATTTGAGGAGCACGGGTTGAATACGAACTTATCACAATGCAATATGTCCTTCACAGAAAAAAAGGGCACTTTCAGAGGCATGCATTACCAGGCAGCCCCTCACGGTGAGGCAAAGCTTGTCAGATGCACCAGCGGTACAATTTATGATGTTATCATTGATCTTCGCCCTGATTCTCAAACATATAAAAAGTGGTTCGGTATTGAGCTCAGCCAAAAAAACACAAAGATGCTTTATGTACCTGAAGACTTTGCTCATGGATTCCTGACACTTGAGGATAAGACTGAAGTATTTTATCAAATGTCGGAATTTTACTATCCAGAATCTGCAAGGGGTCTAAGGTGGAACGATCCGGCATTTTCCATTTCACTGCCCTCCGACATTTCGGCTATCGCGGAACGGGATGCGACGTATCCTAACTACACTCTTTAGGCCCGTATAGAGATATGATAAATTGTGATAAAATGACGATCGACAAAATTAACTCACAAATGAGCGAATTGATGTCACAGTTATACCCTATCTGCCGCAGCATAACAGGTAATGGTTTCAGAGAAACCCTGCGAATTTTAAATAATTATATACCTCTATCTGTTCATGAAGTTCCAACCGGAACTGCTGTGTATGACTGGACAGTGCCTAAAGAGTGGAATATAAAAGATGCGTATGTCAAAAATTCAGAAGGGAAACGCGTTATCGACTTTAGAGAATCCAACCTTCACGTTGTCGGCTACAGCAGCCACATTCAGGAAACCGTTTCTTTATCTGAGCTTAAACAGCACTTGCACACCCTGCCGGATCATCCTGACTGGATTCCATATAGGACCTCATATTACAAGGATGACTGGGGGTTTTGTCTAAGTCATAATGAATTGATGAAATTAGAGGATGGTTTCTATGAGGTTTTTATAGACTCTACTATTCAGGATGGTCATTTAACATATGGAGAATACTACATCAAAGGGAAGACTTCAAAAGAGGTCTTACTTTCCTGCCATGCATGTCATCCATCATTATGTAATGATAATATTTCAGGACTGGCTCTAGTTTCAATGCTAGGTCAGTATCTCAGCTCACTTTCACTGAACTATTCGTATCGGATCATCATTATTCCCGGGACTATTGGTGCTATTACCTGGCTGGCACAAAATGAATCTGCAGTCCCGAATATTAGCCACGGGCTTGTTGTTACATGCGTAGGTGATCCCGGCAAATCAACCTACAAAAGAAGCCGGATAGGAAATGCTGAGATAGACCAGGCAGTAGAACATGTACTGAAGTATTCCGGCAATTCTTATAACATCGTCGACTATTCCCCTTACGGATATGACGAACGGCAATACTGTTCCCCGGGATTCAATCTCCCGGTGGGATGTTTACAAAGAACTCCACACGGTCAGTATCCTGAATATCATACGTCAGCAGACAACCTTGACTTTGTACAAATGGAATACTTATCAGATTCGCTTTTAAAATATATGTCAGTAATTAATGTTCTTGAAAACAACGGGTGTTATTTAAATACCAATCCAAAGTGCGAACCACAGTTAGGCAAACGGGGGCTGTACGGTTTAGTCGGCGGTCAAAATGATAAAGTAATCGACCAGATGGCCATCCTCTGGGTGCTGAACCTTTCAGATGGTCAGCATTCTTTACTGGACATTGCTGACAGGGCTGGAATGGAATTCAGCTTAATCCTGGATGCTGCTGATGCACTTATAAAAAAGGACTTGCTAATAAAGCATTTTTAAAGCTTATCTACCATATGGACATGGACAGAATTGATAACGAAATCTCAAGAGAAGTAATCGCTCTTATTCCGGCAGCAGGGAAAGCAACCCGCATAGCACCTTTGCCCTGCAGCAAAGAACTGTATCCTTTGGGGTTTCATGCAAATGATGATAAGTCCGAACTCCGTCCTAAAGTTGTGAGTCATTACCTTTTAGATCAATTGCGTTTGTCTGGTATTAATAAAGCGTACATAATCCTGCGAGATGGTAAGTGGGACATCCCTTCGTACTATGGGGATGGGAAATCTATTGATATGCATATCGCATATTTGATGATGAATTCACCTTTTGGAGTCCCCTATACTCTTGATCAGGCATTTCCATTTGTGAAGGACTCCATAGTCGCTTTAGGATTTCCTGACATAATGTTCCAGCCTGACAATGCATACTCTAAACTGCTTGCCGCACTAGATAAATCCAATGCAGATGTTGTTCTCGGAGTCTTTCCTGCTACGCAGCCTCACAAGACAGACATGGTCGAATTGGATGACAACGGACGTATCATTTCATTTCAAATCAAACCCGATCAGACGGAACTTTTATATACCTGGCAGATTGCAGTATGGACTCCTGCATTCACTCTTTTTATGCATGACTACATATCATACAGAGTAGGCACTAGCGAAGAAGAAATTGAATTGTTTGTAGGTGATGTTATCCATG
>PIVU01000023.1 GCA_003354025.1 Nitrospirota bacterium | reverse complement strand
TATTCCTCCATTCTTGATATAAGTCTTATATTATAATGTATAAGTTATGTTAGTTTCAAATGCCTGCTTGCACAAACAGGCAATCTTAATTCATTGTATATTAAATCTTCAGACACACACAATCCATAACTCTAGTTTTTCAATTATCCGGTCAAACGTTGATTATAATACATATAGTTATGTTCATGCCAAAATATGCTCATAAGAGAACCTCTTTCCCCGGATCAACTTAAAGATTATTGCCTATCCCTCTCTCCATCCTTTCCCGCTGTCTTCTATAGTTTGACAATATATATAATACTTTTTTAATATTGAATGCAATTCAATGAATCAAACCCGTGTAATTAATGGAGAATAATGACTGAAGAAATTAGAAAACAGATGAAGGCAGATGATGAAGATAGCGGCCTGAGTATTTTTGATTATTTAATTATTCTTGCCAAACGCAAGAAAGTAATTCTGTTGCTTACCCTGCCCGTTGCTATCATTACATTTACGCTTACTCTCTTTAATAATTATTTTTATCAAGCTCAGACATCTATATATCCGTCTCAAAAACAAAATATAAGCATGGCTAGTCAGTTCATGAATCAATTTGGCATTTTACCTGGCAGAGGAGGCAATCCTCTGAACAATCAAAACTTGTTTGTAGAAATAATCAAAAGTCGTACATTTTTTGACAAACTGTTGGCAAAGTTTCATTTAAAAGAGATTTATGGCGTAGAAGATGATGCTGAATCAAGGAAAATGCTTTATAAAAACATAACTATCATCCCGGATTTCACAGATAAGAGCTCCTTTAACGTTCTGAATCGCAATCGCTCTCCATTGATGAAAATAGTTGTGATTGACAATAACCCAAAGCGAGCTGCCAATATTGCAAATGCCATAGTAGAAGAATTAAATACTTTCGTTAGCAATATTGCTATTTCCGAAGCCTCACAAAGAAGACTCTTTTTTGAAAACCAGTTAAAAAAGGCTCATGAAAACCTTATAATTGCGGAAAATGCTGTCAAACAGTTTCAAGAAAAAACCGGGATATTGGAAGTAAAAACACAGACAGACATGGTCATCGAGAAGGTCGCTAACATTCAGGCACAAATAATGGCTAATGAGATTCAGCTTCAAGTAATGAAATCCTATTTTACAGAAAACAATCCTGATTTCCAAAAAGTCAACGAAACGATAACCGCACTAAAAAAAGAACTGGCTAAACAAGAAACAAGCGAAAATACTAGTAAGAGCATGCTCATTCCAACAGGCACAATTCCATCGTTGGGGCTGGAATATAAACGGATATTCAGAAAATTAAAATTCAATGAAACTTTGTATGAAATTATAGTCAAGCAATACGAGGCTGCAAAATTGGACGAGGCAAAGGATGCCACTATGATTCAGGTAATTGATAAAGCAGTTCCTCCTGAAAAAAAAGGAAAGGTCAGAAGGCTTGGAAGATCAAAAGCTTTGGCAACTACTACATTTACCTTGTTTTTCTCCTGTCTTTTAGCTTTTGCCTTGGAGTTTCATGAAAAGGCCTCTACTCAAAAAGAATACAGCAAACGCATCAAAACGCTGAGAAGATATCTTTCATTTACAAAAAACAAGTAGACTTCCCTTCTGAACTTCGAATTATCCTTAGCTAATGAAAGATACTTATAATATTATCTATTTAAAACTGGTTAAACTGTGGCTTGTCAGCACCCTTATTTTCTTACCATTTCAAGCCTACATCGCAAATTTATATTCTCGATGGATAAGCTCAAATGCAACAATCATATATTACCTGGATGAAATTACAGTCGTAGTATTTTCATTTCTTGCATTTGTAGAGCATGTAAAATGCAAAAGTGGTTTCCCTAACTTATTTCTTTTAGTATCCCCTCTAATTCTTATCTGCATTTGCGGAATAATCTCCACGCTTATCAATGGTAATTCACTGTTAGTTACTATACTCGGTACGTTTGACTATATAAAGAATTTTCTTGCCATATTCATCTATGCTGTCTTTTTTAGAACCATTCCTGAATTTAAGAGAGTATTTCAACATTTATTTAACATAGCGATATTCTTTGGAATCATTGCACTTATACAGTTTACCTGGGCAATGGGATCTGTATATATTTTAGGAAAAAGCATAACAGATGAAAGTGTATATATTTTTTCTAATTTATATACTTACGATACCGTTGCCCATCGCAATGATATTTGGCGATATGGTATTTTCAGGGCAAATGCTATAGTGGCAGGAACATATGTTCTAGGCTTATATAATCTTTTAATACTTACCATCTATTTCTATACTGCCAGGAAAATGAATATAAAAGGTGTTATTCCTATTATATCTGGAATAATTGCATGTGCATCAAGAATGGTCTATGGAGGTATTATATTTGTATTGTCATTAAGGTTTTTAAAAGCGAGGACAATTATTATATTAATCCTGATTTCCATAACTGTCATGACAGCCTTCATAGTGATGAACGAAGAATTCAGCATACCTGAAATTCTACAGTCTTACATGCCTATAAATGAAGAAGGAATCGATATGAATAATATAAGGATGTATACCAGACATAAAGCAATAGAAATATGGTCAGATCATCCTTTTTGGGGGGTCGGGGCCGGCATGTTTGGGGGGATAGTTGCTTCTAAATATAATTCATATATTTACCAGGAATATAATGTATCCCAGCTCAAGTACATAGTTTCTATTGGAGGGATCGAACAGTTCTGGTTTCAGGTACTGGCTGAACTGGGAATTATGGGAGTACTGATTTATTGCAGCCTGTTTATAAATCTTTTTGTTATGTTTTACATATTAAGAAAGCAGGCAGACGGCGAGGAAGTGAAGGGGTTGTTTTCAGCATTAATGGTTTACCTTGGATGTATTCTAATCTACTCTCTGGGAAGCGGCATAAACATTGCTCCCTGCCTTTATGTCTATTGTGCATTTGCAGGTATTGGGTTGGGATGTGTTCAAAGCCAATTAATAAAAGAAATATAATTGGAATTAATTTATACTATAATCCTATCTGCTTTATATCTTCCTTTCAGGCAAACCATTCAGGACTCTATTATATATTTCACTTTTGGGAACCAGTACTATCCATATAGTTAAAAGAATCAATTTAATATCAAGAATAAATGAAGCGTTCTCTGTATACCACAACTCCAGATCACCCTTATATGTCGATATATCTTCTTTGTAGCAGTCAATATGTGATTTCCTGCTGTTTGATATAATCGATTCTTCGTCCCGGAATACAATGGAGCCTATTCCACTCAGGCCCGGCCTTATCTTGATGATTGCTTTTTTGACATGCTCCGAATAGCAGTCAAAATTCTTGAGTGTGAGGGGTCTAGGGCCTATGATACTCATATCACCTTTAAGGATATTGAGAAGCTGCGGCACTTCATTAAGCTTTGTGATTCTCAAATATTTTCCAAGACGAAGGACCCTTGGATCATTTTTTAACGTAATGTCTCCGGTGCCAAGATTAGGGCTCTCTTTCAGCATGGTAGCAAATTTCAGGAGTCCGAACCCCTTCCCCCCTTTACCTATCCTTGTCTGCGGATAAAAAATTTCTCCTTCACCGGAAAACTTTAAAATAATTGAGATAATTATACCTAATGGTAAAAAACATAAAAGCGCCACCGAAGAAACCAGGACATCAAATATTCTCTTCATTTTTATTGTCCTACATTTTTTGGTCTAAATATTTGTTTTTTTCCTTGTGATCGAAATTAGGTATCATTTCAATAAATAGGTCTAAAATATCTTTTTTGCTCCAGTTTTTTAAATTCTTCAGCAAAGAAATTTGTCGTAAAAATAATGAAAGCTTTTGTTCGTCAAAGACAGCTTCGTTTTTTATGATCCCTATACTGGTTAGGCTTCCCCAGTCAATTTCTTCCCCTTCTGTATAGAATTCCTCAAAATCCTTTTCTCCCGTTGTATCTGAATCAAAAAAGTAGCAGGGCCATCTTTTACTCTTCTTTAATTCCCTGACTTTTTGCCTTGCCTCATCTTCGGAATCACACACGTAAGGTTCATATCCAAGGTTTCTCAAGTATTTGACCGCGATTTCAGAAAATGTGATCTGGTGCAGCTTGTCATTGAGCTTCGGAAAAAAAATGTCTCTATTTGAACCAATCAGACCGGAAAGCAGACAAAGCTCACCCGATTCTTTGGGTGTAATAAAATAACGTTTTACATCAGACGGAGCAGAGAGGGGCTGGTTTTTTTGAATTCGCTGGTTAAACCCGTGCAGAAGACTTCCGTCAGAGAATGCCACATTTGCAAATCGTGCGGTTGATACAGTTATATCCTGACTTGCACGCATGAGAAACATTTCCATGATGCGTTTGGATGCTCCCATCATATTCGCCGGGTTGGCAGCTTTATCCGTGGAAACACAAAAATACTTATCGCATTTATTTTGGGCTGCATAACTCAAAATATTTTCAGCATTAAGGATATTAACATCAATCATTCTCATCAACGTGAAGGGGTCCTTTTCGCTCCGAACATGCTTCAAAGCGGAAAGGTTGAAAATATAGTCAAACGGCTTCTGATTAAGGATAAGGGACTCATATTCAACAGAGCCGCAATCCAGTGCAAATGACTTAAAATCACCATCAATATATCCCAATGAACTGCGTATGTCCCTGACTAGTTCCACCAGATTATTCTCGTTAATATCAATGACATAAAGTTTTCTAGGGTTCCGGCTAAAAATTTCCTTTACCACGGCCTGGCCGATAGATCCCGCACCGCCTATTACTAGGAACGATCCGTTTTCTATTATTGAACACAAGGTGCTTTCATGCGCCTTGATGTCTTCAGTAAAGAGTTCTTTATTCCTTCCAATTAAGCTTAATATGTCATTCATGATCGTTTCTCTTTATTAATATTGTTCATCTCACGAGGTTGGAGGTGCTGTGATATGCAAAGGTTTAAATTGCCGCACTAAGAATATAAACTTATCACATATTTTTTTCAACTCTCCGGCCATCATATAAAACAACATCTGTACTATACATACCAGACAGGAGTGTAAACAAGAATGCCTTTTCAATCTTTTCCCGAACTAGCTATTTACACAACGTAGAGGGGATTATTGATTCTCTCTGTACCATTTGACTGTTTTGTCTATAGTATTTGAAAGATTATATCTTGGCATAAATCCAAGCTCTTCCTGGAGTTTCAGGGATGAAAATACGAGCGGATCCGTAAGCTTGTTTAAAATGTCAGTGTTAAAAGGAAGTGCTTTCCCGAAAACAGAACTGCCGGCATCCCCGGCCAGTGCAAACAGTCGTGCAATACTCATAGGAATGTAAAACGGAAAAGTTCTTTTTGACAATCCCCTTGCAATGGTTTCATATAATTGTTTTACTGTATAATCAATACCATCGGTCACTATATAGACCTTGCCATCCGCCTTATCATTACCCGCGATTTTCAGCGACGCATCTACTACGTTTCCAACATATACCATACTCCTTCTGTTTTCACCGCGACCCATCATTATAAACCGGCCCTTGTCGATTGCACTCATTATCTTGTAGACATTTCCTTTATTACCCGATCCATACACAAGAGGCAAACGGATTGAAGTTGTTTTAAATCCGTATTGTTTCCCGTATTCAAAAACCATATTTTCAGCTTCCAATTTGCTCTGTCCGTATGGTGTTGTAGGGGCCGGGGTAAAGGTTTCATCCAATATTTTCCTGCTCTCTTCAGCCATTACTTTTATACTGCTGAAATAAATGAAGTGCTTTATTCGTGAGTTTTTGCATGCTTCCAGAAGATTTTTTGTCCCGTCAACATTTATTTTGAAATAATCTGCAGAACTGTTATTCGTTTTCCCAAAATCATGTGTCTTGGCTATAAGGTGAAACACATAATCAACGTCATCTACAGCATTTATCAGTGATTCACTATTAAGTGCAATATCACCCTGAAACACCTTTGTTTTTAATGAGGGGGACCCTTCACGGCTTCTCACAAAGGCATTGATATCCGCTTTTCGACTCTCCAGGCTGTGAATAAGATGCTGCCCGATAAAACCGTTTGCTCCGGTTACGAGGACTCTCATGATGGTTTATGAATCAATTGAAATATCTTGGAAGAATACTTAGAAAAGATTTTAATCATGTCGGTTTTAATGCCATTTTCAGTACAGGCTCGCAATATCTCTTTGTTTAAAATCCAGTTGCTTTTGAGGTTTTTCGTGCTTATTCCACCCATTCTCATCTTAACGAGAACCTTCGGTATGTAACTATATGAGATCCCGTGCGTAGCAAGGAACCTTACCATAAGTTCAAAATCGGATGCGATACGGTAGTCGGTCTTGAACACTCCATATTTTTTATAAATTACGCGCTTCGTAAAGAACGTTGGATGCGCGGGCATCCATCCATAGGCAAATTTATTTGTATTGAAATTGGAAGACCTGTAGTATCGAACGATTTTCTGATGGTCGTTTTTTTTAACAAACACCAGGTCCGCAAAAACCGAATCGACCTTTGTTTTCCTAAACTCCTCTATAACATCTGAAATAACAGTATTTGTTGAATAAAAATCATCGGAATTAAGAATACCGACAATGTCGCCGGTAGCCATTGTGATCCCCTTGTTTAATGCTTCATACATTCCATTATCGTTCTCACTTATTACGCTGGATATCCTGCCTTCATATTTTTTAATAATATCCAACGTATCATCGCTTGAGCCTCCGTCAATAATTATGTGCTCAATATCCGGATAGTCCTGATTTAAAATACTAAGGATACAATCTTCAATGGAGTCTCTGCCGTTAAGTACGGCAGTTATAATTGTCACTTTCATGTTACAGAACTATCCCGTTTCATTTATATCATCACGTTCTATCATGAAATTGCCGAGAACGAGAACATCCATTTTTGTCCTTAAAAAGCAGTCAAGGGCCTCTTCAGGATGACAGACAATGGGCTCATTTTCATTGAATGACGTATTCAGCAATACAGGGACCCCCGTAATTTTTCTGAACTCATCTATGAGCATCCAGTATAGTTCATTATTATTTTCACTAACCGTCTGAAGCCGTCCTGTCCCGTCAAAATGAGTAACAGCTGGAATAATACTCCTTTTGTCAGGCTTAATTTTATATACCTTAAGCATGAAAGGGTCTGGATAGCTAGTTTCAAAATACTCTCCCACAGCGTCAACATGTATAGATGGCGCGAACGGGCGGAATGATTCCCTTCTTTTGATTTTCAGGTTCATTATGTTTTGCATATCAGTTCTTCGCGGATCACAAACAATGCTTCTATTGCCCAAAGCCCTGGGCCCCCATTCCATTCTTCCCTGAAACCATCCTACAACCCTACCTTCAGAAATATGCCCGGCAGTTAAATGGCAAAGCCTTTCTTTGTCCTCGATATATTCTACACGGCAGGCTTCCTTATTAAGCCTATCTGCATGATCATCCAGAACCTTTTTGATTTCATCGTTTCTGAATTCCGGCCCCAGATAAGGTTTTTCCAGTACAAAATTTCGCGAATTGCCCAAAATCTGATTCCATACATAATAAGCCGCTCCGACTGCCCCACCGGCATCACCGGCCGCTGGCTGAATATATACTTCTTTAAATGGAGTTTTTTGAAATATCTTCCCATTTGCAAGACTGTTCATTGCGCAACCACCGGCAAGTGTCAAGTATGGTAGCTTTGTTTCATTATAAACTGCATTGAGAATGTGAAAGAAAACATCCTCATATCTTTTCTGCATGGAAGAAGCTATATTTTTATGCCTTTGCGTAATCTCCTCTCCCTTTTTTCTTGCAGGGCCCAGAAGCTCTTCAAGCTTTTTCGAAAAAACGGGCCCCATCTTCGGTTCTCCGTTTTCCCATGTCATACTGACACCATCCGCGTGATGTATGAAAAAATCCAGATCAAGTTCAAAATCAGCTTTTTGGGCTATTTTCACTATTTGTCCCATTTCATCTAAAAATTTTCCCTCACCATATGCTGCAAGCCCCATGACTTTATATTCATCACCATAATTGGAAAACCCGAGATACTGCGTAAGAGCTAAATAAAAGAGTCCCAAAGAATAAGGGAAAAATGTGCGGTGCCTGACTTCAATTTTATTCCCCCTTCCCAAGCCCCACATAGACCCTACAAAATCACCAAAACCATCCACTGAAACTGCAGCGGCTTCCTCAAACGGAGAAACAAAAAAAGAACTTCCCATATGCGCTACATGATGCTCTATATTATGAACCGGCGCTTTGAGAGATGTGCTCTGCACTCTAAACTCAGAACTGATCAATGTCTTTATGTCTTTTACTTTGCCAGCGTTTTTAAGACGGTCACTTACTAATTGCAGAGAAGGCCTTTTGGAAAAAGCAAATAAGGCCTTTTTAAGAAAATTCGCTTTCGGATCACGATTGACGGCAATATGGTCTATTGCTTCGATTTCGATCCCTGCTTCTTTAAGACAGTATGATATTGCCCTGACAGGAAGACCAGCCCAGTGCTTAATACGCGTAAACCTCTCTTCTTCAACAGCTGCGATCAACTTGCCATCTGCAACAATACAGGCAGAAGAGTCACCATGGTATGAGTTAAGACCTAAAATATACAATAATTAACACCTCTCTATTTAATTATGACTGCAAAGTAACCTATTCACCGAAGTTGTTTTGGTACCAATGATCGAAAAATGGAGAGAAAAGGGTATTTATAGTACAACCTTTTAAGGCAGTAAGTGACAAATGGTCTAAAACCGCCCTTTTCTCTAGCGATGCCAAGCATCAAGCGTCTGCGGAGTTCCTCGAGGTTTTCCAGTGAATGTTCCTGTAGATTGTAAGGAACATCACCTGATTCCAGCCAGTAATCTTCACTAATGTACCCGTTCTTGACTGCGTTTTCATAAACTGCCGTTCCAGGAAGCAACCAGAGTATATTCGCACCAATTGATGAACGCGGTTTGATCTGACCAATTAAATCTATTGTTTCATCAATAGTTGACTCATCTTCACCAGGAGAACCAACTATGAGATATGCTCTGGGAAGAATGCCGGTATCGTGAACAAGGTCAAATGTCTTTATAATGTCTTCCCGGGTTTGCTGCTTATTGATATTTTTTAGGATCTTGTTACTTCCGCTCTCAACGCCAAAATCTATGGTTACACAACCACTGGCCTTCATTATCTCCAGCAGCTCACGATTCATCATCTTTACATGGCTGCAGCATGCCCATTTTAAATTCCAGTTGCTTTTAATAATACCTTCACAAATTGCGATAGCTCGTTTCTTGTTAACTGGAAAATTATCGTCAAAGAAATACAGCGATTTAATGCCGTGCTCTTCAACCAGGCCTCTTATTTCTTCAAGAACATTTCCCGGAGATCGCTGTCGCCAACTCTTACCCCAAAACTGGACTGAAGCGCAGTAGCTGCAGTCATATACGCATCCGCGTGATGAAATAACAGCTGCAGTCGGAAGAGGTAACGGAGGAAACCCTCCATAGTTAGAAAAACTAAAGTCCCGGAACCCCGCATAATAGGGCCGGTATATTGAGTCCATATTTTTGATTGGCGCTCGAGGAGCAGTATGAAATCCACCGTAGTTTTCATCCCTTAATACCATACCGGCAACATTCTTCAGGTCCCTGCCCTCTGCCAGGGCCTCAAGATATTCTGCAAATGTCTCTTCCCCCTCGCCGACAATCACTGCCGAGGCATGGGTTTTTTTAAAGATATGATCAGGGTATATTGTGGCATGTGGACCACCAATGACAAGAGTAGCCTCCGGTACTGACGTTTTAAGGGCAGCACAAAGTTTCCACATCATTTTACGGTCAATCGTCCAACAGGTCACGCCTATCAGGTCAGGCACGGCCTCCTTAACATCTTGAATAATCTGAGTCATACTGCGTAGTCCACCATCAATCAGCTGCACCTCGTGGCCCTTCAAATGCGCTACTGCACCAAGGTATGCGATACCAGGCGGAGGAAAGTCCGGCTTTTGATGCCGACTAGTTGGATTACTTATCAATACGATATTCAAATAAAAATCTCCAGGCTCCGTTAAAGTGTTTTATGAATATAAATTATACATTTCTATTTGCTACACTTGATAGGTGAGCTATCGTTTGTTCAGCGCAAGCATCCCAGGAAAACTTTGCTGCACGCATTTTCGCCCGGGCAGATACTTCTTTTCGCTTACTGTTACTCCAGGAAAGCCCTGTACTAATCAAATCCGCTAGATAATTCCCATTTTTAGGCTGGTAATAAATTGCAGCGTCACCAAAAATTTCTGGCAAACAAGGATTGTCAGCCGAAATACAGACACATCCATGTGCCATTGCTTCAGCAGCAATCATACCAAAGGACTCCACACGGCTTGTCATGACAAATATTCCGCAATTCTGATAGCACCATGCCATTTCCTTTTCGTTCAAACTGCCCGCCCAACATACTCTATCAGCCAGTTTATTTTTTTTAATCCTGTCTAGCAAACGTTGTTGATAATTACTTATTTTAGGTCCTTTAATATTGCCGGCAATTACTAATTTTTCTCCGCCCGGACTACTCGATGCAAGATGGTTGAGAGCATTTAATATATCATCCAGACCCCTTGCAGGACGGATTGATCCAGCTGTGAAGATAAATCTATTGGCCCAACTTTTTGGAATAACAGAGGGTCTGTAATTATCATCACTCTGTTTAGTCCGGACACCATAATATATTAACGAGATTTTCTCATTCGGGATGTTTAATCTGTTACTAAGGAAATCGACAACAAACTGAGAAGGGGCTATTACAGAATCAGCCCTTTTCAGGGCCCGCTTTCCTTCCAAACACTGTATCCGCTGCCTCATTCTTTCGCTAATAGAATTTCCTTTAATATTGGGCAAAAAAGCTTCCATATTTTGAATCATATTAACAACGGGAATATTCCTAAAACGGAATGAACGTTCAACAGGAACAAAAATAACATTGGGAGAAAAAGCCTCCAATTCATCAAGCAGCGGAAGATCACGAAACGGACACAGAAATCGGACCGGCTTACAAGATACAACTTTAACATTGTCTGTTAAGCTGAACAATTCTTGAACATTCAATGACTCAGGTGCAGCACAAAGAATTTCTTCAACGTCATCGTGCGATGCCATTATTGGAATGATATTCCTTAGGTACTCCCGATAACCTCCACTGATACCCCCACCGGTAGCGTTTATAATGGCAATTTTTAACTTGTTCACAATTTTATACTTTTTTCTGCAAGAACCAGCGAAATTTCTATATATAAAAAGAAATATACCACTATGCGAAGACTTTTGGGTTTGTAGAGTCCCCAGTTGACCAGCAAGGACTTTAGTGTCACCATTATGGCCCAAAATGATCCCTGAAATATCTTTCCGTTATATCTCAGATTTCTCATGTGCACATACAGACTATACAGTATAGTCTTAAGCGGCCTTTTATATGACTTTGTCTGGTACCGAATCAACGGTTCCTGAAGATTATGGTAAGTCGATTGGCGGAACATCCTTGACCAAAGATCAAAATCCTGGCAATTACGTAATCTATTATTATAGCCGCCGGACCGATCAAGGAATTCCTTGCGGATAATGACTGATGGATGAAAAAAGGGAGACATTTTGTGAATGGTAGCAGCTATTTCATCGTGTGTCTCCGGTAAGTTAATGCAAGTAATTGTCTTTCCGTTTTCGTCGATTAGTTCGGCCCCTGTACCGAGAACGTCCACATCAGGATTGGCTTTCATAAAAGTCACTTGTTTCTCAAAACGTTCCAAATGGCTGTAATCATCACTGTCCATCCTGACAATATATTTACCTTGAGCCTCCTTAATACCTTTATTCAGACTCGCAGCAAGTCCTATATTCTGTTTGTTTGCCAAAACCCTTATTTTGTCATACGTGACGGCATATTGCCCTGTAATCTCCGGGGTTCTGTCTGTCGAGCAATCATTAATAATAATCAGTTCCCAGTCGTTGTATGTTTGCGCAATAACACTTTCAATTGCCAGGGCAACAGTAGTTTCTTCATTGTAAACGGCCATAATCACAGAAACTGTTGGCATAATTTAACCTTTCAAAAGCTAGACTGATAATCCAATGTTTTGAACGCTCAGTTCGAGCATCATTAACGAAAACAGTCTCGCGCCGTTTGTTCTCCCATTTTGGTGGCCCTTGATGAGAGAGGCAATGTATTCTTCGGATATAACGTTATTCAGACTACTCTTTGTCAGGCAGGATGGGACAACTGCTCTCAGCCACTCATCCATAGGGATGGAAAAGCCTTGCTTCCTGTTCAGTTCATAATCATTCGGAAGTATTTTTTTTGCCATGATGTTCTGTATACGCCTGCACTCTCGCCCTTTTAATTTCCAGGTTGAAGGGATCTTTTCAAAAGAAAATTCCACCAGGCGGTAGTCCAAAAATGGAGACCGTACTTCCAGGCTGACAGCCATGCTGGAACGGTCGACCTTCACAAGATAATCGTCAGGCAACAAACTGTTGAAATCTGACCTTGTCATGCTGTCTACAGGATCACTGCCCTGTGAAATAAGGCTAAGGATTGATAGTTCAGGTGCGTTGATGTCACTGCCGAGAACATCAATAACGTCAGCCTGCAACAAGCGCCTCCGCAATGTAATGTCAAAATAAGGTCCTCCCCAGACCATTGATTGCAGGGGTCCGCCGCAGAGCGACGATATCCTGTTTCTGCCCGGTATCCCGGCAGGGAGCTGCGATGCAATGTTCCCCGCTAATTTATAAAGACATCCCGGTATCCAGCCAATTCTCATCTGGTCAGACATGGAGGTTTGATAATGATGATATCCACCAAAGAGCTCATCACCACCGTCTCCCCCAAGAGCTACTTTTAAATGGTCTGCGGTCATACGGCTTACAAGGAATGTAGGCAAAATAGATGAATCCGCCAGTGGTTCATCAATAAATGGGATAAAATCGTCCAATAAATCCAATGATGGCTTTCGTAATGGCAGGACATGATGTTCTGTTTCAAAATACTCGGCTATTTTTGTAGCATGTCGTGATTCATCTAATGGGGAGCCCGGCAGGGTTATTGTAAACGTCTTGACGGGTTTTGAAGAAACCCTTGCAGCCATGGCAGTAACCATGCTGGAATCAAGGCCACCGGAAAGAAATATTCCCACGGGAACATCGCTTCGTAAACGTAGACGAACGGAATCTTCAAGAATGGATAAGGAGTGATCGGCAAGCTCTTCCCCTGAGGCTTCATTATCAGGTAAATTCATAGGAAGAGACCAGTACTTCCATGTTCGTAAGGTATTATCTGATAAATTCAACTCTGCAGCATGCGCGGGCTGGAGTTTTTGAAATCCCTTTACAATACAATGATCATGAGGAATGTACCCTAGCGCCAAATAATAATTTAAAGACAGCAGATCAATTTTATGTCCCTTCCCGAAGGCCTTAAGTTCTGATCCAAACCAGAACCCCTTATTATCGTGCAGATAATAAAGCGGTTTCTTACCGACCCTGTCACGTGCAAGGAATAGCTTTGAAGGATGATTATCTCTTTTCTTTTCAAAAATCGCAAAAACAAACATGCCATTAAAACGCTTTACGCAATCAGGTCCCCAATGAATGTATGCCTTAAGAACCACCTCTGTATCGCTGCGCCCTGTGAACTTGTGCCCGAGTGTTTCCAGTTCGCGTCTAAGTTCAACATGATTATAGACCTCGCCATTGAACACTATGACGTAATGATCCTTATCAACTGTCATAGGCTGATGCCCGCTTGAAGACAGGTCAATTATTGAAAGTCGTCGATGGCCAAATGCGACGGAGTATTCATCACTTAACCAGTGACCCGAATCATCCGGGCCCCGATGTCGCAGGCGGGACGTCATGTTCTTGATAGTATCTCTGGCTATTCCCATTGAAAATTGATCAGGAGACCAGAATCCTGCAATACCGCACATAACTAAAGCCTTACCCAATCTTTGGGCACGTGGTCACTGGAATCGTACTTATCAGCCAGGAACCACCTGTCCGGCGCAATAACTATTTTGTCAGCATTTTTATTCAACCACGCTCCCCACCAGCTAAACGAACTGTTAGCAATAATGTGATGCTTACACAAACTCATAAGGTGCATATCCTTGTAACTGTCGGGCCCTGAATTATGTGATACAAAGTGGTGTTCATATTTTAGTGATAAATTACTTTTAACCCATTCATGATCATCTGAAAATATAAAGAATACGGGCGAGGTTATTTGCTTCGAAATATACATTACAGCTTTATCGTAATATTCTGTTTCGCAAGTCCCATGATCATTGCTGGTCTGCCGGTCCGTTACATAATCCGCTCGGCGAACATGCAGGCTAACTGCATTAATAGACTGAATCTTATCGGCAATTTCAGCATTATACCCGGTGAGAGGCTGCGGAAAAGAGAAATCAGTTCTGATCAAATTTTTAATATCCTCAAAATAGCGTTCAGACTGCCAATAACCCGTAATATAACAATCACCGGGAAGGTCGCAAAGCTCCTTGACATAATGTACGGCAGGCTCTATGAAATAATTACTTCCACGGAGAAAGGCTAGTCGTGGCTCTTTGAGGAGCCTGCTGCCAATTCTACTGGCTTTCCAGCCTATCAGGCCCTTTATCTTATCCTCGGTGGCCACATCTGTCTTAATACTAAACACCTTTTCCAGCTCAAATGTTCTCAGGCCATAGCCTTTGAACAATCGGGTATCGAGCAGCAACTCCGTGTTGTGCCTGTAGGCCAGTGCCCTTCCGATTGCATACTGGAACATCTGATTGCCCAATCCTCCTAATATATTTGTAATAATCATTTAATGTAGGATTGCCAGAGAAAGACTTCTTTTAACTTGAATTAATTCCCTTCAATCATGAGGATTATTCCGATTTCCTTCGCCATATATTAATGCTGAGTTTTTGATTTATTATTGTCATTCCCATATGAAACTTTTCCTCCCAGGTACGATCATACCGTAAAAAAGTATTTTCAAATACTTCCTTTATGAACTTACCAGTGCTCAAGCCTGAACCATAATTTATTACCATGTCCTTTAACGCCTTTTTATACATCTCAGGAGTAATATTTTCAATATTTAGAGGCACATTTGTAGCAGCACCATATTCAATGTTTTTTTTATTATAATATGGAGTACTCCAACTAAAATCCTTGGATAATATCCCGTGCTCTCTTGCAATTATCTCTAGTCTTGTACCCGGCAAGATAGTTGTATATCCCATGCTTCCGGTTATCGCTTTATATTTTTTCGATAATTCTCCAGCAAAATCCACAGTCATCTGTAGGTCTTCATAAGTTTCATCTGGAAACCCTGTGAGGAGAAAAACAAAACAACCTATTCCCAGTTCTTTGCATTTCTTTGTAAAATCTCTAACCGCTTCATTTGAAACTTTCTTGCCAATAACTTTCTGCATTTTTGGAGATGCTGTTTCTAACCCAACCGAAACATATCGGCACCCAGCCTGATACATTTTTCCCAGTAGGTCATATTGAATATCCGCTCTCGAATCGCACCACCAAAAAATATCCAGCTTTCTTCTTATAATTTCATCACATAAACTCACAACATGTTTTTTATTCAACGTCAAAGAATCATCCTGAAATTTAAAACCTTTTATTCCATATCGATTATGATATTCTTCAATTTTATCAACAATAAGCTCAACAGGATATTTTCTGTTATTTATCCGTGATACTGAACAGAATATGCAGCCATGGGGGCATCCTCGTCCAGTAAATATATTCATTGCAGGGATTGGCATATCTGGATGCAGGATATTTTTTTCGAAATCTTCTTTTGTAAATTCTTGATCAAGAAAATCGAGACTCGTTAAATTTTTTAGATAAACCCTGTCCCCCTGAGAAGTCACCGTACCGGCAAAATCTCTATACGTAATTCCGTTAATTGTTTCAATATCCCTATTCTTGTAGGCGAATTCCATCAGCTTAACTATAACCTCATCGCCTTCACCTCTAACAACGATATCGACTTCCGGGATGTTCTTAATTGTATCATCAGCACAATGACCAAAATGAAACCCTCCAACAACAATTGTACTTTTAGGAAATGCTTGCCTAAATCTTTTTATGAGATCAATTGCTTTGAATCGAGACCATGTGCTGGCGGATATACCTATCAGTGCAGGATAATTGGGCAAATCGGTAATTTCTGCAAAAAAATCTTCAATAGTCTTGTCTTCAAACAACAATTTACCTTTATAGCCATGATTCGTAAGGCATTTACTCAGCACGACAATACCATATGGTATAAACTCTCCATGTTCCTCACTTTTCTGACTTTCTTCTAAAGGGGCTTGAACCAATATATAATCCATAGTATTCATCTCCTAATGGCGATATTTATATATGCTATACGTCTGCCTATTGCAAATAAAATCAGCTAATTACCTTAAACTCAATCCGTGCTTTCTGTCCTTATGATATTAGCAAATATCTAATCAGCAAAAGGTTTTCTCGCCCTGACAAGGTAACCGTAACACAACAGTTCCTCACTGCCGCTTGATCGACTTTCTAGAAAAGACAATATTAAAATTACGGGAAGCATCAAAACTTTCCAGAGGAGAACTTGCCTTGATCCGGAATATTCTCTGGCAATCATGGGGATCCTACGGATTTCCTGGGCAATATATTTGTAATAGTTTCCACTGGCAGCAACATCTATATCCTCAAAACCCCAATCGGCAAGAACTTCATTGAAAAAGTATCGATTAAACCCTGAATAATAATGGTATGGCGCGAAGTGAGTTAATGAACAGAAAGGCGCTGTTAATATCAACATTCCTCCGGGCTTCAGTAATCTGTGAAACTCTGATAATGCACGATCCGGATATTTTATATGTTCAAATACTTCTGTACATAAAATAGCATCAAAAGACTCGTTTTTTTCAGGAATATCAAGAATATCTGAAATGATATCAATTTTTGATGTGTTCCATTCTTTTTCCTGTAGTCCCGTGCCGTCACCGGTTCCTGTATATTCACAGAAATCCTGGGAGACATATTTCAGATGTTCACAATGTGTCCGGTATCGTTGTTCCCCCGCACCAACGTCAAGAATTCTGTCTCCCTTTTTTAATACGGAAATCTGTTGAATCACCCATTGATCTCTTGCCGTTTGATTGTCGGTACCAAACTTCATTGTATCACCTCAATAATGATAATTTTAAATTAAAAAACTATTAGATCTTGGGAATCAAGTAAACTAAAGCACCAAAAGCCAATATGCCTGCAGTAGGCATTATATAACGTTTGGGTTTTCCATAATAGTATCCTATACCGCAAACTACTAACCAAAAGGGGAGAAGCATAGCTCGGTATCTCGGTTCAATCATGCCAAAAACAGAAAATCCCATAAAACCTATCAATATAACAAAGGTAATGGAGAACATTAACCATAGTCTGCGGTTTGATCGATATACATCAAATAATGAAGTCATCAATAATGGGAAACTGAGAAGAAATAACAGCGCATTTGTTTTTTGAAAAAATTGCTGAACCACTATAGAACCATAATTGGCACTGAATATAACATCTTCAAATACGAGGGCAAGATGAAAATTAATCGGCAGAGGGGCAATCATCATAAATAACCCTTTAATAAAGACACCCACAGGCATTAAATAAGCGGGCAAAGATTCAGTAATCGCGTTCCATGAACTTGCCTGATAATCGAGGGAGACCCTATGCCTCTGGTCAGGGTCCACTAATACTGAAAGATTGCTAATGTAATTGAAATCCATGCCGCCTGTAAATTTCATCAGAGAACTCGTAACTAATTGACCACTGACAAGAATTACAACGAATAAAACAATAAGCTTTGTTTTCCTTTGTCTTCCGGAATATTGCCAGAGCCATATGAATGTGACAATAAGGACAATGAGCGATGTTGCTGTACGTATGGTAAGCCCCAGCATGAGTACGGGGATTAAAAGCATGATTGACTTGTTAAAAAACTTTTTTTGCCGTGTACTCCTGGCAATTAACCAGATACCTAAAGCAATTATGAATGCTGAAAGCGGTCCTTTGGTAATATTTGCAAAATAAAGAATAAAATCCGGCAGCAATGCGCCAAAACGGAGCCACTGCCAACGTCTCGGATTCCCCTCAATCTCCGTCATAGTAGAAGCAAACAATATCCATGTAACAAACGCAAATGATCCATTGAATAGCACAACATAGAACTTGCTTATCCCGAAAATCCAATAGATAAAACCCGCGTACCAAATTGTGCCCGTATGGTTAGTTAATGCCACTGCACGAGGATCCAAGCCGGAATAGGCAAGGCGGGCCGCAATATAATCAAAACGGACCGGATCAAAAAAAGACCCTGATGTCCGGGCAATCGTACCTCTCAACCAGACAAAATCACAGACCAGGAGCAGGAAAAGACTTTGTATGAAATATATCCTGATCCACTTGCTTGGATTGGTGATAGTGCGTGCCTTGATACCCTGAAGCATGGCAAATGCTACTATCCCATAAGCAGACCAAGCCGCTAAAAGTGTGTTCAGTTTTGAGGGTTCTTCATTTGTCCAGATCAGGGCAATGAAGGTACTATAAAGTAACCCTTCAATAAACCAGGTTCTGGAAAAAATTGAAAATGCAGTAAGTTGTTTGGGCCTCAATATGTTAACAGCAATCTGGTTATGGTTAGTGTCGTCCATCATTAATGTGCACTCTTACCAATTCTTCACCTAAATAAATCTTAATGTTATCTTTTTTTAATGAGATACTGGCACTCATAAAATCCACCAAGCGGGTACCATAACCAAGTTTCAGATAGAGTGAAACTTTTGTTTATTAAACAATCAATTATTTTCCCATACCAAACTGAGTTTTCTCTCCATTTTATTCCTGTTTTGATAATTTCAAAGCAAGGGAAATTGGAAGAATACCAGTGAGCATTTGCAAACGTATTCATACTAAAGGACGCCCAGCGAGTTATGTGATCATAATTTTCTGCGTCAATTGCCCTGAAATGAGGTACTTTCATAAAGGCAATGCCTTCTGGTTTTAGAATCCGATGAATCTCCCCAAAAACATGATTCTTATCTTTCAAATGCTCTATACAGTGCCGGGAAAACACCGCATCAACGGAATTATCATTAAAAGGTAACCGCTCATTCAGGTCACACTTGATATCGGCGATATCGTTGCGAGCATGATCCAAGCCCTGAACAATGTCCCCTTTTCTTGGAGGAATTAGTTTGTTCCACCCACACCCCAAATCTATAATAATTGCCTTTGTATCCGGAAGATACCTTGTCCATATTTCCTCTGATAATCCCTTTTGGTCTTTCCTTGGGGCATACGGCTCAGGGGTTTGATCGTCAGTTACCTTTTCAACATTTTTTTTTTGCACAATACTCCATCACTTTTAGTGGTTATAAGACTCATTACTTTATTCCACACCATCTCAGTCGTAATATTTTCAATACAAAGAGATTTGTCATAACAACAATTCCAGTAGCAGCCAAAACAGTCCATTTTACTGTATACCGTCATATTTCGATCTAACTCAAAATGATAAGGTGCAAATCTTCCAAAAACACCGCCTCCCAAGATACATATATTGGGAATCCCCAGTGCCACCGCAAGGTGATAAGCCCCTGTTTCACTTCCCAAATACAAATCAGAGTTTTTCAACAGAAACGCAAGCTCTCTCAAGTTTGTTTTGCCGCAGAGGTCTAATACATTGCCTGATAATTGCCCGCCAATTTCCTTTCCCAAAACAATTTCCTGGGCTCCACCGCAAATCACGATTGCCATGCCAGGATAATTTTGCAATACCTTTTCGCCTATTTGTATATATTTCGACATCTGCCAAAGCCTTATCGCAGACAGAGCTCCCGGAAAAAAAACCACATACTGTTTTCTGGCAAAATCAAAATGATACCTGTTTTCAAGGAAACCAGCCATTTCCTCATCATTGTCCGCAGTCCAAATGGCAGGTTCTAATTTACTATTTTTCGGACATCCAAGCCACTCCATAAATAGTTTATGGGTATCTAACTCATGAAGAGCTTCCTGATCATGCGGAAATAATTTAGTATATTTACTGTTGGACTTAGTGTTACATTTAGTCTCAATACCTTCGTATGAAATTAGTGTGCCGGCTCCGGTTAAAAAAACTATTTCCTCCACAGATGCTGTTCTAGATCGATAGGGGTAAATGACTGTATCAAAACCACCTTTAACAATCCTTGAAAAAAAATCCCATCTGACCTTTAAGTTCTTACTGATTGTTTTCTCCGGATATGCAATAATTTCATCAACAAAAGGACATCCCTCAATCAACGTTTCATGGCTTTCCTTCACCAAATAGGCAATATGATGATCGGGATAAAGCCTGCGAAGATGCGGAAGAATAGAATTGCCGACAATAAGATCACCTATACCTGCAATCTGCACTACTAAGAGAGCAGTTCTCCTCTGATTCCGGCCATTCATGACCTTAACCATCCGGCATAATATTCCTTTGCTTAATGATTTAACATACTCAAACACGGCAACCACCAAGGTCAACGGAGATGTGATTAAGTTTCATAAGTGAACAGGGCATGATAGGGCCTTCAATTTTTTCGGTTATTAATAAGTTTACTTTTGAGATGGCGAAAAAGCAGATGCGGCTTTGCAAATAAAAGAGGAAACGTCATATACCTCAAGATCAAATCAGGAATAATCGGCCGATATTCCGTTATCCCCCAAATATTAGAAGACAGGCCAGATCCTATTACCTGCGTATATTCCTGCACACAACCATTACACATTCTGAACATACACAGCATCGGAAGTTTTCTGATTTTATAACCGTCGAACACATTTCCAAGAAAACAATATCTCATCTGTCTGTATGATTGACATGGCCAGACATCACCACTGCTTTCGATATAAATATAGTCTGTTCCGACCATACAAGGGCCGCCTCTCGTTTTTCTCAGTGCAAGATTGTAATCAAGATTCACGTTCCTGTGAAAGAGGGACAGTATATCCAGGTGATGCTTTTGATTGGTCATCCAGTCATGTCGATCAGCAATAACATGAAACCAGTGGACCCCCTTTTTAGCTACCTTATCAGCTACCTCTAAAACCTTTTCCTTAGTCGTTTCTTTTGTCACTACGTAACTTACCTTGGCAATCTTGCCATACTGCAATAAAACATCAAGATTATCCAGAAAAGAATCAATGGTAAAATGATCACGATGATAGGAAGCATAGAAAACGACTTTTTGACACGATAAATATTCTTTCAATAAATCGGGCCTTGAAGCGTTTGTCCAGACAACAATGCCAATGCAATTGGTCAATTTATCCAGTCCTTTAACAAATGGGATCATTTTTTTATCCAGACTGGGTTCTCCCAGGCCGCTAATCATCACCACGATATCTCTTTTAAACGAACTGAAGACCTCAATCCAGTCATCTATTGTTTTTTTCTCAAACATGGAAGGATACTTGTCTTTGCCGTCCATATCGGAACGGGAACAATAGCTGCAGGTAAAATTACAGTTGTGATGTGGATCTATCTGTATATAAAGAGGTTTCTTATTCATCGCTACTCACCTAAACAAGATATAATAGAATATCCTCAATAAATATACTAATTTTGCAATGCAATGAAATTATCATATAATGCTAACGCTTCCCCTATTTTTTCCTGGATACTTTATCAAGAATTATAGTAGATTTGCCTGGCAATTTTACCAGCAGCAAGCCAATTAAAGAACGGTTGTAAGCCAGGAAAATGATGATTGTTCCTAAAAATAGAAACAATTGATCGTAATCATTTTTCAGGCGATAATAAAAAATGATCGTTACCCCCATCAGAAAAATCAGTGACAGAAATTTTTTCAAGTTAATTTTAATGTTCAGAATGTCTCTAACAAGATAAATGCGAAAGACCCACATTACAAAAAATGACAAGCAAGTAGAAAAGGCAGCCCCCTGAAGGCCCCATACAGGCACAAACAAGCAATTCCCCAGTATATTTGTGACAGCGCCCGTACCGGCAGTATAAAATGAAGCCCTTGTATTTTTTGCGCAATGAAATCCAACAGAATAAAAATACGAAAACATACAGAATACAGAACCCAGAAAAAGAAGCGGTACGTACATCCAGGCATCATAAAATTTCTCATGTACGAAAACATCTAAAATATACTTGCTAGAAGCAATGAATACCAACCCGGCGGACAATGCAAGGGTCATAACATGATCAAAGGTATTCGTGTAAAATTCATGACTACCTTTTTTCTGATAATGTGATATGGCTGAATCCTGCCAAGAACTGCCAAAACTAAGGTAGAGCATTACAAGGAGAGACGGTAATTTATTCGCGATCGAATATATGCCGGTTGAACCCAGCCCCAAATAATAAGTAATTATATACCGGTCTGAAGAAACCATGACCCACCAGGAAACTGTACTCAGGACTAACGGCCACGAATACTTAATCATTGACTTTCTTAATGACTTTGAAATAGACGTAACAGAAAACAGGTCCCAGACTTTAAGGTAACATGCCCCGATTAAAAATGTGATTGCAAGGCCGGTAATGTTGGAAATCATCAGGGCTTCAACTTTTAATCCTACAAAAACAATCAGGTAGATGTTTAATGCGAGCATTATAATCGCACTCAGTACCTGAAGCCCTGAGAACTCAAGGAGTTTACCTGCTGCGCGCATGGATTGAAGCAGCAGACCGCTCATAATAGAGATATTCGACAGAGCAAGGAAAAGCCAGGAGTACTTAATATTTAGTAGGAATATCAGAGGAATAGCTATACAATCAAATAACAGAAGATTTCTTAATATAACAGCAGCAGCCGTTGAAAATATTTCTGATCTTGCTTTTTGATCTTTGGAAAGACTGTAACGATATACTGCCGCGGGTACATCCATGGAAATAAAAGGGGCCAAAAGAGTAACAGTAACCATTAAAATATCAAAATTCCCATAATCGGCCGTACTCAGATAAGCAGTATAAAGGGGCAATAAAGCATATGAAAGAATGCTGGGTGCAAGTCCTCCTATAGAATAAACCAGGGTGTTTTTTGCCAGTTTGCTCCCTGAACTCATTTACTCTCCGCAAACCTGATTGAAGGACTGCTCATCCGCTATTTCCAATAGTCTATTTTGAGATATTCCCACCATTATTCCTCCTGAATCTGTACGTCAATAATATTACTCAAATGATTGATATAACATTCAGCATTGCCATTTTAAGCCTGTTATGCGTATTTACTTCCCAGGTAATCCACCATGGCAGATAGAAAAACGTTCCATTGGTGTAATTCAAACAAAATTGCTGATAGTTATACAGATTCTCATTTCTCTCTTCAACACTTTCTCTCAGTTCCCGGCTCAGGCCTGCAAGATCTCCAAATAAGTAGTAGAATTTCAGCGGATAGTGCATGAGATTAAACGTACGTCCCAGGCAGTTAAACACATATAGCCTTTTTTTCTTTTCAGAAAATATTTTTCCCCTGTAAACTTTCGGCCCAACGATCTTCCCAGCTCCATTCAGGCTCTCTCCCAGCACGATATCAATCTGATTGAACATTTCAAAAATAACTTCAAATAACTTCTTCTGAGCCATTTCAATAAACCTGCGAGAATCTTCTGAAGAAACTTCTTCTGAGCCTCTCATATCATTATTTTTATTTAGCAAAACATTTACTTCTCCTGCAAATGAGGTGCTAAGCCCGTAATGAGAAGCTACTTCCTGATAAATCTCCAGCAGATAGCGAAAAGCATTGATAATTTGATGATTAAGGCGAATATTTGAAAATGAAGTCAAATATGCCGGATAGTAATTTGTAAGAAGCTCAATAAGAAGGTAGACATAATGAGCTATTCCAAATTTTTCCTGTATTGGATACTCCTTACCGCATATATTTCTGATATTGCTGCAAGGTCTCATTATGTTTATCTTGTTTATGATAGTTTTCGGCACAAAATACGGCTCGTGCTGATATATTAAAAATTTCTCAGAGTCACTAAATTGTGTTTCAAAACGATGAAGAACTTCCTGATAAACAAGGGCATCTTCTTCTATTACAAAGATGAGATCAATATCTGAATTGCCAGGGGCGTTAATACTCCCAAACTGCATAATTGAATGTATACCTTCACACGAGGCAAATACATCCTTCAGCTTGGAAAGACATGTATCATAGTGTTCCATAGTGTATTGCATTGGATTTGTTTTTATTCTCCGGCGTTAGCCAATCCTGCTGAAAGGTACTCTTCTAATTCCCTAAACAACCCGCGTTGGTTAATTAAATCATATAAACTGATAATGCTCATAGCCTGATCCCTCTTTATGCGCAACGTAACATTATTTATGAATAGGGGATCTGCAATATTCATTAGCAATCGTCTCAGTTTAAAGCAGTGGCTGGATTTAATATCCATAGAAATGTAAAGCTCTTTGAGAGTCGTGCAAAAAGCAGGAATCCCTGGAAAGCCCGAAAAATATTCAGGCAGCAAATCAAATGAATCAGCCTTGTAGCACCTTATTCCTTTTGTTGCCAGATACAGTAATGGAAAAAAGAACAGCCTGTGAATCAGAAGTACTTTTGTCAGAATACCTTTTTTCTTGATGCCCTCAAGTCTTATGAAGTCATCTTGAAAATTTCTATAAGAATTTTTGGCATCTTCCTCCTGAACAGTCTCAGATCCGCTCAGGATCAATTTGTTCTCGTGACTTACAAGAAGCTTGCCTCTTTGTAAGCAGGCAGTTGGAAAGCGGTCATACCTGCGAAAATATCTCTCCGTTTCCAGAGAATAAAAAACCGGATGGATCTGTAGCTTGTGATAAGAGTACATCTCTTTCTTGACCTGTTTCGCAACCCTTTTCAACCGGATAAAGTTTTCATTTGATATCAGAGCATCCAATGCAACCATAGCAAAAATATCAACATCACTCCAACCTGGAATGTAATCATTACTGCCAATACTTCCATTAAGAAAAGCTATCTTAAACAAATCTTTATTTGCATCGAATAAAGATGCTATTTTTTCAAGACAAGCATTTTCAGGAGCCATATGTTTTAGCTCACTCGAATGAAAGGAGGGGATATCAACCAGCAATATTTCCTCTTGTGTAAGTCCAGGCTGTGCCCTGCGAAGGTTAATTAACTCCGATAATCCGCTAAAAAAAGATAACAAGGACTTTTCTCCAGCCCTAATTCCCATCTCAACACGAAATAAATCAAAAAACTCTAAAAGACTTTTATTTTCTTGAACCAATTGCAAAGCACACTGCAGTTTCTCAAATGACCTTCCTGCAAGGTCTCGCCTGTCTGAAAGAGGGTTACTTAATAAAGCGGTATAGTTCAAATTAAGGTTTAGCAAGTCATATGCTATATCCTGAAGTTGTGCTATAAAGTAATCGTTTGTCTTAGTTTCCGACATATCTAATCTTGGAAGAAGGGGGCTTGGCAGGCTACTGTTTAGATCATTTTCTCACAGCTCCGCACTCTAAGTTACACAACTGATATTCATATACACAAAATGGCAACAATTAACATCATTTATTCATATAAAGCTAATGCTAACTGTTATTAATTACATTGAAAGCTATTAATAGGAAACGAGTAACAATATGAAATATTGTAATGCCGATTATAAAACACGTCAATAGGAAGGGAAGAAACGAAAAAGGCAAGAAGTCCGGAAATCGAAATTCGGGAAAGTCTTTAAAGAATAAGTGGTATATTAGGCAACCTTTGAAACAGTATGTTTTCCGTAATCAAATTAGCTATTGCCATTTTCTTGAAACATGGTATACTTTTAAAAAATAACTGGTTACATTTAACACTTAGCACCAATTACTTATTCAATGCCAGCATACATCATTTTACTCAGTACTTTTGCCATTACATTTCTAATAGCACCGATTGTTATATCCTTTGCTACTCATAACGGCATTGTAGCTATACCCGGCAAAAGGCATATTCACTCTCATCCGACTCCAAAATTCGGAGGAATCGCCATTGCTTTCAGCGTCCTTATTGTTTCTCCATTTATATTTTCTCTTGATAAAACTATAGGGTCATATCTTTGCGCATCTTCTTTGATGTTGACATTGGGAATAATAGACGACGTTAAAATTGCAAGCTGGAAGTTAAAACTGGCATTCTCAATCATTGCAACTTCAATCATGATTTTCGGGGCAGACTTATGGATCAGCAATATTGGCAATTTGTTCGGATATGGGGACATTTATTTAGGGATATGGGGCATTCCTTTTACCTTAATTGCAGTTTTCGGGGTGATTAATGCAATTAACTTGATAGATGGGCTCAACGGATTGGCATGTGGTGTCTCTTCAATTGCCTTTCTCTCATTTGCTATTTTTGCTTCGAAAAGCGGCAATGAAATAGCTTTCTTTCTCAGCATTGCAAACCTCGGAGCAACGCTCGGCCTCTTCAGATACAACTTTCCCAAAGCAAGAATATTCATGGGAGACTCAGGGAGCATGTTTCTTGGCTTCTCTCTTGCAGTACTGGCAATATTATTGACCCAGGGCAATGGGAGTGTAAACCCGATGATACCGGTTATTATTCTTGGTATCCCTATATTTGATACTTTGAGAATATTCTTAATAAGAGTTTTAAACAAGAAAAACCCCTTTGAGCCGGACAAAACCCACCTGCACCATCTCATGATGAGATCAGGCATTGACCCTAACCATGTGGTAAAAGTAATTTGGGTCTTTTCAGCGCTCATGTCTACGCTTGCTTTTGTCATCCATCAGCTTGAAACCTGGGTAATGCTGCTGCTCTATAGTATTTTTGCTGCTTTTCTCGGCATGTATGTTGAAAACCTGAATATTATTAAATCGAACAAGAACAGAAAACAGCCTTAAAATACCTGCCTTACATCTCTTGCATAAATAGCCTATACTGTTTAGAATATTGAATTCTTATTAACGGCACATTCTTTGGAGCATGCCTCCAACAAGCAAAAAAGTTCTCTGAGGAAATGACTATGACAAAACTTCGCTCTACTATTTATTTCTGCTTTGCCCTGATTTTAATATTCATAACTTCTGAGTTATCTGTTGCTCAGCAGATACAAACGATACAGATTTCGCCTTCTGTCTCGCAATCTTCACTAGTATCTCCTGTAATACCAACACAGACAGATAATCTGGCTCAGCCTTCTCTCTTGCCCACTGAATCCATTTATAAAATTAAGGACATGTCTCAACAGCCGCGCCAGATATCCGCAGCTACTTCTCCTCAGATAAAAATTGCAGAGCAGCCATCGAAATTTGAACAGTTCATTTCCGGCAAAGCACCCGGGGAAATATCCACCAACATTAACCAGTTTGGCTATGACTTGTTCAGCAAACCAGCTTCAATTTTTGAGCCTTCCACACAAGTACCCGTCGGCCCAGGCTATGTCATCGGCCCAGGGGATGAAATCATAATTACTGTATGGGGGAAAATTGATGGAAGATGGAATGTTGTAGTAAACAGAGATGGAACTATCAGTTTACCTAAAATTGGTGTTATCGGCGTTACAGGGCTTTCTTTCACTGAATTGAAGACTTTCCTCCATCAGGAGTTATCAAAATACTATACAGGATTTGAAATGAACGTCAGCATGGGCGCATTAAGGAGCATGCGCGTCTACGTTGTAGGCAATGCGCAGTACCCCGGAGCCTACACCGTATCATCACTGTCAACGCTCGTTAATGCCCTGTTTCAGGTAGGTGGTCCCGATAAAAGCGGCTCCATGAGGACTATTCAGTTAAAAAGAAACGGTCAACTCATTGTATCCTTTGATATGTATGATTTTCTCTTAAAGGGGGATAAGACCAAAGATCTGAGATTGATGCCTGAGGATGTGATTTTTATTCCACCAGTAGGGCCGCTTGTTGGAATAGCAGGGAATGTAAAAAAACCTGCTATTTATGAGTTGCGAGGTGAAAGCAGGCTTCTTGATGTGCTAAGTATGACAGGTGGACTAACCAGTACAGCATTCAAAGGCCGCATACAGGTCCACAGAATAGAGGACCATCAATTCAGGACTCTCTTTGAAGGTGACCTCCTTGACCTGGAAGGGAACCCGGCCAAAAACTTCCCGGTTACCGATGGGGACCTGATCAAAGTTTTTTCAATCATCGAAACTAAAAGTACTATGAAGCTCTCCGGTGCGGTGGTTAATCCGGGTGATTATGCGATTACTCCCGGTGTAACCAGATTAGGCAATGTTATTTCTAAAGCAGGCGGAATTCTCTATTATGCTTCCGATCAGGCTGAGCTTACCAGAGTGACGGTTACTCAGGATGGTCCGAAGACTGATTTATTAAACATAGACGTCTCAAAAGCTATTGCTGGTGATGACGAACACGACATTCCTTTAGAAATAAATGATTTCGTACTCGTGCGTACCATACCGGAATGGCATCTTTATGAGACAGTATCCATTAGCGGTGAAGTCAAATATCCAGGAACTTACACAATAAGAAAGGGAGATAAGCTATCTTCCATTCTTGAAAGGGCTGGAGGATATACTGACAAAGCATATTTACGGGGATCATTTTTCACTAGAGAAAGTGTTAGGGAGCTGCAGCAGCAAAGCCTTACAGCAATGGTTCAAAGATTAGAAAAGGAATTAATTTCTGAAAGTTCCGTCCAGGTATCTACCGCGTCAAGCAGCGAAGAGTTAGAATCCAAAAAAGCTGTATTTGAGCAAAAGCAACAGTTCATATCATCTCTTAGGCAATTAAAAGCAACAGGAAGATTGTCGATACATCTTGCTCATCTTAGATTATTAAAAAACAGTAAATACGATATCGATCTTGAACAAGGCGACTCGATATATATTCCCATAAAAAACAGTGTAGTTACTGTTGTAGGTGCAGTTATGTCCCGAGGAAGTTTTATTTATTCAGACAATCTTAATTATAGCGATTATGTTGGCATGACGGGCGGATATTCAAAATATGCAGATGAAGATAGAGTATACGTGTTAAAAGCTGACGGTACTGCCAGAAAACTCTCCAATGGATTCTTCGAGTGGAATACCTCAAAAGCCAGATGGGAAATAGAGGGTTTCGGGGAAGTAATAAAGGCCATTGAACCCGGCGACACAATAGTTGTCCCGGAAGAACTGGAGCACATTGCCTGGATGAGAGAAATTAAAGATATAACACAAATACTCTATCAGATAGCAACAACTGCAGGAGTTCTCATTGTGGCTTTTTAAGCTATTTCTGCTAACAATAAGTCATATATTTTTAATCCTTATTTTGTCCGCCTCACCTATTCTTGCCTCTGATGAGCCATTCACATACCCTGCAAACTGGGGAGGAACCGGTCTTATGGAAATTCCAACAGCAAGGGTAATGAAAGAAGATAGTGTTCGTGTAGGTGCGAGTCAGATAAAACCATACAGATATTACTACGGGGCAATAAGTCCGTTAAAAGGCTTGGAAATTGACGGAAGAATCACGGAGGTGCTTGGAGTACAGGGTCTTGCAAACCCTGAATACGGTAATTATAAAGACAAAGCAATCGATCTAAAATACCAGTTTATCTCTGAAGGAAAGTACATGCCTGCCGTGGCCTTAGGTATAATGGATCCCCATGGAACCCGGGTCTACTCCTCTCAGTATATTGTCGCCAGCAAGCAAATCTATCCATTTGATTTTACGGTCGGATTTGGTAATGGCAGGTTCGGGAAAAGACCCATTATTTCGCAAACGGAGGATATTGAACTTGAGATATTCTCTGACCCGAAAGAGTGGGTAAAGGACTCACAATTATTCTGGGGGATTCAATTCGCTCCTTCTGATAATTTTGCATTAATGTTAGAGTTCAGCCCTATTAAGTTTCATGAACAGTCACAGGACCCGGCACAGTCCATATATTTCATGGAACCGGTCACTTCTCAGTATAATGTCGGCCTTCGCTATAAACCAAACAAATGGACTGAAATTGATGTTACCTATCAGCGTGGTAATCAAGTCGGTGTAAACCTATCTATGGCATTTGATATCGGCACTCCGATTATACCCATATACGACCATTCATACAGAGAACCTTATGCCCAAAGATTCAATCAACTGGAAGACAGGATTACAACCGCCATCCACTACTCAGGATTTAGCGACATAACGGTTCGGTCTGTAAATGGAGAGTTATGGATAGACGCTCAAAATGAAAAGTACTTTTATAACACGAGGGCAATCGGAGTAATACTTAAAATCCTTTTGGATATTCTGCCCGACAACATTCATGACATTCACATTACACTCAGGCAAAACAACATCCCCCTGGTTGAGTTTTCAACAACCAGAGAAGATATCATAGAACTTTACACTAACCGAATGACTCCCAGTGAATTTCTTTATCTATCACATTTCAAAACCAATATTCACAATACAAACCCTGCGATAGGCCGATACAAAAAACGCTTCAGATACGGCTTTAAACCCGACTTTCAACCATACCTGAACTCGCGTGAGGGTTTCTTTAA
>PIVU01000171.1 GCA_003354025.1 Nitrospirota bacterium | reverse complement strand
ATTCTATCATAGGGGTCATGGCCTGTTTCAATGTTATACACTCTTTCCCTGTACCATTCGTATGTGTTTATTTTATTAAATGTAACACAGGGCTGCAGAATGTCAACCAGTGAAAACCCCTCATGGTTAAAAGCCGCCTTAATCATTTCTTTTAAGTGGTCGTTGTCAGCTGAAAATGTTCTTGCTACAAAACTGCAATCCATTGCAACTGCCATGGCCAACGGGTTCATCTGCTCGGAAAATACCCCAAGCGGCTGATTCTTAGTTTTTATACCCTCCATACTTGTAGGTGATGCCTGTCCCTTTGTTAATCCATAAATCTGGTTATCATGAACAAAGAGTTTTACGTTGACGTTTCTTCTGAATGCATGAAGAAGATGGTTGCCCCCTTCGCCGTAGCAGTCGCCGTCCCCTGTGAACACCATGACGGGGTGTTCATGGTTTGCAAGCCTGATTCCCGTGGCTACCGGAAGGGCCCTGCCGTGTAGTCCATTGAAGGTATTGCATTTAATATAGTGCGGGAATTTTGCGGCCTGTCCAATGCCCGAAACAACGGTGAACTCATGGGGTTCAACTTTCAATTCGATCATTGCATCTTTGAAAGACTTCAGAATCCCGAAGTTTCCGCAGCCGGGACACCAGGCGGGCTCCCTGCCCTTATAATCCTTTAATGATGGCATCTATTTCTCCTGCTAAAGTATCAAGTGTGAACGGTCGTCCGTCATATTTGTTGATTTTAGACATGAATTCGAAGCCCGTTTCTGATCGTATTAGTTTTGCGAATTGCCCGGATGCATTGTTTTCAATACAAAGAGACAGTTTTGCTTTCTGTAAAATATTCATATAATTAAATTTATCAAATAGTGGAAGCGGGTATATTTCATTAAAATAAAGCATGGATATATTATGATTTTCTGAAAGAAGATCAACGGCCTCTTTAATTACTCCGTATGTAGAGCCCCAGCCTGCCAGAATTATTTCCGGATTGTCAGGACCGTATAGAACAGGGGGCTCCATTTCCTTCTGGATCAGAGTCAGTTTTTTAAATAGTCTTTTGTGGGTCATCAGTATTCTGGTTTCCGCATCTTCAATCATATGGCCTTCTTCATCATGTTCATCACTGTCTGTTACAACAAGATGGACGGACTTCCCGGGCAAAGCCATGGGGCTGACCCCTGATTCTGTGCAGGTATATCTTTTATAATCCGGCAATTCTTCCAGTTCTTTACCCCTTAATCTGTAATCAGTATATTTCAGTTTTGACGTATCAAAGGAGTCAAATGTCCATTGTGTATCGGCAAGATACTGGTCAGTCATAATGATTACTGGAACCTGGTACTTCTCAGCCATATCAAATGCTTTATTTGTTTGATAAAAGGCCTGCTCAGGAGAGCCCGGAGCATAAATAATTCTTGGGAATTCACCATGGCCGCCGTATATTGCAAATTGAAGGTCTCCCTGCTCAGTCCTTGTGGGTAAACCCGTTGCAGGCCCGGGTCTTTGAGCAAGGGCAATTACTACAGGAGTTTCTGTAATACCGGCGAGTGAAAGACCTTCGGTCATAAGGGCAAACCCGCCGCCTGAAGTCCCTGTCATTGACCTGACTCCTGCAAATGAAGCCCCCAAAGCCATATTAATAGCTGATATCTCGTCTTCAGCCTGCTCAACGATTATGCCGTATTCTTCTTCCTTACCGGCTATATAATTCATAATACCCGTTGACGGAGTCATTGGATAGGCGGAGAAAAACTTTAAGCCCGATGAAACAGCGCCAAGACCTATTGCATCATTGCCGGCTATTAACATTCTGGCCTTATCTGCAGCCTCAGTAGTATGAAACCGGCCTGAACAGTTTTCACAGTTGCTCTCAGCATAATCATGTCCTGCTTTAGCGGCGAGTAGATTTCCTCTGATAACTTCATCCTGCTTTTTTGCAAAGGCTTTATTAATTATTTCATCTAGAATATCCAGCTTCATCCCAAGGATTCCCAGTACCGCTCCGACGCTTACAGTGTTTGACATTATTTTGTTGCCGCCATGTTCAACAGCTAGGGAATCGAAAGGGATATCATAAAAGTGCGGCCCATCGTACTCCAATTTCAATGCATTCGCATCGTATATAATTAGTCCAATATCTGACAGTTCTCTTTCATGAAGGGTAATGCTGTCTTTATCAAGAGCTACCAGAATATCAACTGAATCACGCGATGATGTCACGGGATTGTCCGCTACTCTTATTTGGTAGAAGTTATGTCCCCCACGGACTCGTGACTCATAATCCTGATGAGTGAATACATGATAACCTGATCTGGCGAACAGCCTGGCAAGTGTCCCTCCTACGGTCTGAATCCCCTGCCCTGCCTCGCCTCCTACTTTTATTGTGTAGTCCATGTAGTTTAGATGATTAAATAGATAATTATAGTTTGACTGAGCTCAATTTCCACGATATTGACTTAGCCATAATATATGCTTCTTTTCTTCCTTGATAATTACATCCATTATATCTTTTTCCTTAACAATATCTTTGAGAGTATGATAATAAAGCAGCGTTTCTTTTTCAAACCTAATGGCATAACGTATGGCCTCATCAACGGTTGCTATCTGATCCATCGCAGTCAATGCCTTGTCGCTGCCGAGAAAAAACTCAGACTCAACAATTGCATGAAGGTACCTGGACACTTCATCGGGGTTTTCGATCTGTTCATCCTTTAAGGCGCTTTTCAGGTCACTGAGTTTTCTTTCGTGCTGCAGCTCCTGGTCGGCAAGTGCATTAAAGAGCTTGCACAATACTTCTTTGTCAGAAAATTTACCCGACATGGCATCGTAATATTCTTTTCCGAGCTTTTCTGTCTGCACTGCCTGTTCCACTATTTCGCTTAGAGAGTATGGATTCACCTGTCACCTCAGTTTCATATTTTATGGAAGAACTTATGTATTCTCAAGATATTTCTTTGTCAGGAGAAACTGATGAAGCTCTTCGCTGTTATTTATTGGCTCATGGCATGCTTCCCTGAAACACACCACGGCATTCCCTTTGTCTTCTCCGTATAGTATATTCTTGTACGGTACGAAAATCGACCTTGCTGTATGAGACATATTACTATCATGGCCTGAATGCAATTCCAGCTTTACCCCGTTAAAGTAGGCATCCAGTGCGCTGTAGTAAAAACCGGCTTGAACTCCCATGTCTTTCACAATAGGTGAAAACACCTTAAGTGCTTTTTCAGCAAGCTCAAAATAATCTCTATTTTCTGTTAGGGCGGAGAGTTTGAATAAAATGATGATAGCAAGTGAATTTGCTGCAGGATGGGGAATATCCTGTATTCCTTTCACCTTTACGCCAAGATCATTGTCCTCGGAATCAGTGAAGCCCCCTTCTTCCGGGTCCCATAACTTATTAATACACTCCTTCATGAAAGCATCTGCTGAATCCATATAGTAGGACTCTCCTGTAGCTTCATAGGCGGCAAGAAGAGCTTCGATTAGATATATATAGTCTTCCAGCATCGCTTTTACTCCTTCAGTATGATATAACTGACCGAGTATGATACTTTCCGCAAGTATTATATTTAAAGACTTAAGGGCAAAGTCCCTAGCATCGTTGTCTGCTAATACGTTGTAGGCCATTAAAAATGATGTAATATACATTCCGTTAATAGATGTATACATGGCCCGATCAATATAAGGACACTCTCTCTTTCTTCTTTCATTTAACAATTTAGCCTTTCCAGCCTGGATAGTAGCAGCGACATCAGTACTATCCAATTCATACTCCCGGGCAATATCATTTATATCCCGGGCAATAAACAGGACCTTTTTTGAGCCGTCATGATGCATGGCCCCCTTTTCATTTATGAAATGACTTGAAATCAATTTATACTCGTCAGTATTTAATGATTTCCTAAAATCCTCTTCAGTCCATGTAAAATAACCGCCTTCATCATCTGGTGTGATATCTGCATCCTGGCTGCTGTAAAAGCCGCCTTTGTTATCTGTCAATACATCCATTGTAAATCTAATAATACCTTCTACAACTTTTCTGTAACGATCATTCCCGAAAATGGAATATGCATTCAGATAGTTTCGCATCAGCCATGCATTGTCTTCCGCCATTTTTTCAAAGTGTGGAATTATCCAGTAATCATCCGTAGAGTAGCGATGGAACCCGTCTCCAAGATGATCATACATACCTCCATCTGCCATTGATATTAACGTGCTCTCGACACATTGACCTATAGTATCAATCCTGCTGATAGAATACCTGTTTAATAAAAAATCAATTGCCCCGGGCATAGGAAACTTGGGAGCACTTCCAAAACCTCCCTGTTCACGGTCTGACTCAGACAATATCCGGTCAACTGCATCATTTACCTGCACTTCTGAAATGTCACCGCTGTTTAATACCTCAGACTTTATCGCGTTAATGACCTTTCCTGAATACTCATTTATCTCATCCCGATTAGTTTTATAATAGGAACCTACAGTCTGTAACACCTTTTTTAGTCCTGGTCTGCCCAGTCTATCTTCAGGAGGGAAATAGGTGCCACCGTAAAAAGGTTTTTTATCAGGGGTTAAAAATACTGTCAGAGGCCATCCTCCACCTGAACCCATTGCAGAAACTGCCATCTGATATCTGCGGTCTATAGCAGGCCGTTCATCTCTGTCAAGTTTAATGCATACATATCCACTGTTTAAGAGTCCGGCAATATCTGCATCATAGAAACTCTCTTTTGCCATTACATGGCACCAGTGACACCAGACAGCTCCGGAGCTTAAGAAAACAGGTTTGTCTTCATCTGCGGCTTTTTTGAATGCCTCATCAGACCAGGGGAGCCAATTTATTTTCTGGTCAGCCGCGTGTTTAAGATATGCAGACTTTTCATTCGCAAGTATATTCATCAGTATTCCTAGAGGCGCTGAGGCATGAAAGTCGGTCAGTATTAAATTACAACTACTGAATCGTCACCTCCAAAAGGATTAGGGGTATATTTATCAGCGCACCAGTCATTTTCCCACTTATTAGAATCAATTAAATATTTAAATCGGTACTCCCTGTTGCATGAAAGTTCAATAGTCAACTGAAAGTCGCCATTTCTCATCCTCTTCATTTCAGATTCCGACAAATCCCATTGATTGAAATCACCCACAATCGTAACTCTTTCCGCTGCAGGTGCTGCTTCCCTGGGTAAACGGAAAGTAACTTTGCATATTTCTGATTTGAGATATTTTTTCTTAACGCCCTTGATAGCGTCTTTAGCTTTAGAAACTCTGTTTGCATTTCTTTGAGATTTACTTTTCAGGTCAGGCGCGGCAGATTTGGCTGATGCCTTCTTGTTCGCCGGGGGCATCTTTACAGGTTTAGCTTTAGCGATTTGCCCGGTTTCCTTTTTTGATACATCTTTCATATCAAATACTCCTCCTTGTTACTAATGTATCTGCTTATCCGGTTCCAGGTAACTATTGACCCTTCATCACGCCCTGTCCCACTGCATATCTCACAAGCTGCCTTCTATCAGAAAGCCTTTTAAGTTCCGTAATTCTCGGCCAGATACTTAATAATTATTTCTGCCTCCTTATCAGAGATTGGACATCCGTTTTTATTCTTCATTCTCATAACAGTATTCTTCCACTCTTCAGGCGATTTCTTTTTTGATTTCGGCCTGTCAATGCTGTGGCACAAGCTGCATTTACGTTCAAATAACTCCAGTGCACTGGCTCCCCAAGACTTATTAACAGGTATTAATATCGCGCCTGCAAGAAAAAACATGAGAGTTGTCCAATAGATTGAATTGATTTTGAATTGTTCAGTTGTCATATACCTCCACTTGTTTTTAAACGCTATCGCTTAAGATACGAAATCACCTCTTCCGATGGTTTAGGAAGTCCTGCTATTTTCCAGGCTTTCAGAGGATCTACAAAATCTTCATTCACACAAGCACTTGACTGATGTACATTCCTGCAGACCGAATTTAATACAGGGAATGCCCTGAACTGATCATAGTAGGTTCTCATAAATTTGATAACTTCCAGTCTCTCTTTAGTTAACTCTTCAATTCCCTCATTTTCAGCGAGACCGCATGCCATTTTCTCATTCCAATCTTCAAAATGAGCAAGATAACCTTCATCATCAATTTCAATTCTTGTATTTCCATATTCAATAATCTTCATAAAACACCTCCGGCTAAGCATTGTAATTTTTAACAAATTCACCGATTTTCAAGCCGAGATGAATACACTTGGTTCCATCCATGCATTCGTCGGCATCACTCTTGTCAAGGTAGGCAGAAAGCTCATGCGATTGTTTTTTTATCGTGATAACATAAGCATCTTTCTCTGGATTGAAATCCAGTCCCAGTGACAGATTGTTCTGATAAATTTCCGGATACATCTCGATAATCTTGTCCTTTAATGCTACATTTGAATATCCCATAAATCCTCCTATCCATGATGCTTCAGGATAATGATCTATTATCCTTCGACAATACTGTGATCATCCCACATGAACCAGTTTCCTGTGTCTTTAAGGAAATCATATGTATTAGCAAAAATCTTATAATGGTGCTCCTCCTCATGAATCAGCTTTTCATAAAGTTGTTTTTCCTTGTCAGTTTCTGCCTCTGATGCAAGTTTTTTGTAGAAATCAATTCCTTCTTTTTCCATTTGCATTGCTATTTTGAATGCCTCCAGTTCATCTGACGTTGCTTCTACTTTCTGCATCATCTGGTCCTTCATTTTCTCAAAGACAGTGACTACATTTTTCATTGGGTGAACATCCTCCAAGTGAACATCCATTCCCTTTAATATGCTGCAGACAACTTCAAGGTGCCTTTTCTCATCTTCAGCAACAGTTTCGAACATCTTCTTTCCCGCGGGATATCCGGTTTTTTCTGCTGCTTCCGTGTAAAACCGGATTGCGTCAGTTTCCATTTTTTGTGCTATCGCGATTGCATTCATGCTCAT
>PIVU01000022.1 GCA_003354025.1 Nitrospirota bacterium | reverse complement strand
GAAGACCTTATGAACCATTTAATGAGTAATTCATATGGATATGTTTTTACAACAACGCTGTATGAGGCTGTTATGCAGGGCGATAAATCCGAAGCTTCTGTTGTTGATGCCCTTGGCCGATGCCTGGAGGATGCTCATTTACTGGATGTAGTCGTAATTGTGAGAGGAGGAGGGGGGCAGATTGATCTTCACTGCTTTGACAGCTATGAGATTGGCAAAGCTATTGCCTTGCTTCCTCTACCCGTAATTGCAGGTATTGGGCATCAGAGGGATGTGACTGTTGTGGATGAGGTATCAAACATGAGGGCAAAGACTCCGACAGCTGCAGCGGACATGATTGTTACAAGGGTGAAGGAGTTTGAAGATAGAATCGACTCTCTTGTGCATGATCTGGTTTATGGAGTCAGGAAGATGACATCGGATGCTGTAAATGTCCTTTCATCATTATCGGGAAAACTGGAAAACGCGGCAGGAAATGAGTTGAAGGAGAATCATCATATGCTTGGCAGCCTGACAAAAGGGCTGAAGTATGCTCTGAAAGCGATTCAGAGCGAAAGACAGAGGCTTGGGTCAGTAGAGGTCAGTATTAATCATCTTGATCCTGTAAATGTTCTGAAACGAGGATACAGTATTGCATACTGTAACGACAGACCGGTTAAGTCAGCAGATGACGTGAAAAAGGGAGACATGCTGCGGACTGTCTTATATAAAGGGGAATTGGAAAGCAAAGTTGATAAAACAAGAAAGAGCAGGAGGAAAACATGAGTAATACGCCAAATTATAAAGAGGCGATTGAAGAAATAGAAGCTATTGTTGAGGAAATTGAGAGTGAATCTATTGATGTGGATGTCATCGCAGAAAAAGTAAAACGTGCTACATCCCTTATTAAATATTGTAAGGAAAAACTAAGAAAAACAGATGATGAAGTGAAAAAAGTTTTAAAAGATTTTGATGAGGCAGATGATATTGAAAGTTAGCTCTCCTGCTGTGCCTTAATTATTTGCGGTTGATTACAGTTTCAAGCAATTCTCCGAGAGCGTCAATTTCATAGGGCTTTGGGATAACACCGCTGAACCCGTAGTCTCTGAAGTCCGCCATGATCGGGTCATTGAAATAACCGCTCGAAACAATGGCCTTTACATTTGGATCCATCCGGGTTAATTCCTTGATAGCGTCCTTGCCTCCCATGCCGCCTTTGATTGTCAGGTCGATTATGACCGCGTCAAATGGCCGGTTGGAATTCCTGACCTTCCTGTAAAGTTCTATAGCCTCCTCACCGTTTTTCACTGCTTCGGCTTCATATCCCATGTGGCGGAGCATTCTGCAGACGCTATTGCGGACGCTTTCTTCATCTTCCATGAGAAGTATATAGCCGGACCCCTCAATGGACCTTTCTTTTTTCTTTTCTTCAACGACTGCTTCTTTGTCTGATGCAGGAAGGTGAATAATGAAGGTAGTTCCTATATTAACTTCTGAATATACTTCAATATGCCCGCCGTGGTTTTTGACAATTGAATATGTACAAGCCAGCCCCAGGCCGCTGCCATGCTGTTTGGTTGTGAAAAATGGGTCGAAGATTTTGTTCACTATATTTTTCAAGATACCGGACCCCTGGTCTTTGACCGTTATTTTGACGACTTTGCCGGAAGGGAGGGTAGGAATATGGTTTTTTGAGTAGGCGATATTTTCAGCTCTTATGCCGATTGAACCTCCATGCGGCATGGCCTGTTTTGAGTTAAGCACAAGATTGTGAATGACCTGTATAATTTGTCCCTCATCTATTTCGACCGGCCATAGATCTTCGGCTGTTGAAATGAGACAACTTATGGGTGAACCTCGTAGTGCAAACTGCGCCGAGTCTTTGATCAGGGCCCTAATATCAGTTACCTTTTTAACAGGAGAACCGCCTTTAGAAAAAGTAAGAAGCTGACTTGTAAGGTTCCGTGCGTGCCTGCATGCTTTTTGCGCGTCGTTGAGAATATTGAACATGCTGCTGTCATAACTTGACTTTGCTTTTGCAAGCGAAATATTGCCTGTGATTGCCGTAAGAATATTATTGAAATCATGGGCCAGGCCGCCGGCCATAATTCCGACTGATTCGAGTTTTTCTATCTTGGAGATCTCTGCCTCCATTCTTTTGCTCTCTGTTATATCTCTTAGAATAAGGCGAATGCCAAGGTAGTTTTTATTGTTGTCAAACATGACCAGAGAATGCATTGCTACATCAAGAGCATCTCCGTCTTTTTTTATTAAATCCCCTTCTCCGAGGAATACAGAACCTTCACGCTTGATTTTTTCCAGTTCCGATTCGACTTTCTGTTGTGTTTCCTGGGAAGTAATCTCACTGAACTGTTTGCCGATAAGCTCTGATTGAAGAAAATCCAGAAGCCTTGCTCCCCGATCATTCGAGCTAATGATATACCCATCAGTATCTATGGAGTAAATAATGTCGCTTGAGCTATTCACTATTTCCATATAACGTGATTCAGATTCCCTGAGCTGTTTTTTCAGCGAGACCTGGGCCCCTTCCAGCTTTGTCCTGATTTCCCAATTGAATATCTGGAGCATTCCTGCTATTGCCCATGTCGCGGTAATTGCGCAGACAGTGCGAAATACCTGGACTGGTATTTTGAACGTTATCAGAAATGACTGATTATTGATGATATTGGAAGGGAAAAAATCTCCTTTTGGGACAATAACTCCTCCAAGAAAACCGTAGATTAGAAAAGACGCTCCTCCAAAGAGGAAATATTTTTTTACTTTAAGTGATTTCAGAACATTATCTTCATGATAATAATACAGTCGGAAACCAAAACCGATGAGCAAACCTCCGGGAAGGCCGAGGAGGTACCTTGCCAATATACTTCCAGTACTCCAGAAATCATTGGACAGGGAGGAATATATAATAATAAATATACCAATAGCAGGCACTATCCATGATGACAGATAGCCTGAAAGTTTTTTTTGCCAGGCAGGAGTATTGGATGACTTAAGCGAGAAGAGCCTTCTGCCAAACTCGATAAGAAATATATAAGAGGTGAACAAAAATAACCAGCGAAATATATCCAGGACCTGATTTCTCCCCTTTATAACAGCCCACATATCCAGGAGTTCATTGATCCCGTGAGTAATACCGAATGCGGCCAGCAGCCAGAATATATTTGCGATTTCAAACTCGCTGCCTTTTTTCGGCTGTACCATAATCGTAACCCCCATGGTTACGAATGCAAAACCGTAAATGAAGAATACGACGTCGAGGTTGCTGTAAAGTATCTGGTGTATTAATTCCATAAAACCTACCTTGAATGTGTCCTTGAAAAGCCTTAGGGGAAAGGAGGGGCGAGTCTAGCTAGGTAAGGTAAAGGCTACCATGGGACTAATGATATTGCCTAATATTATGCCATAATAAATATATTTTATTAACCTTTGTTATTAAAATATATGAAGGCTGGTTGGGTGGCAAGTTTACTGCTGGTTTGAATTGCAGCAATTATTTGATTTCAAAGGCAGTTAGCGTATTTGTCAGCATGATTCCTGCATTTTATTCAGGATATGTCACAAAACCCCTATTACCCTTGATTAATAAAACTCTTAAAAGTTATAGTATCAAGATTTTAAATATAAACCATAGCTATTTGGAGGATTTATTATGCTTGCTCCGCTAAAGGCAAAACTTGATTTTGCAATTATAATTAAGAGAATTTCAGGATTGATTTACCAGAGGATTTGTAAATATAGCACATCATTATTAATGGCAGTATTATTAATGTCTGGTGCTGCTTCCGTATCATATGCCATGTCTCCCCCCGCTGGAGGAGCAGATGGGGGTCCTCAGGACATTAGCGCCATGATACAGTCTTTTCTGCCGTTAATATTAATTTTTGTAATTTTTTACTTTCTTCTCATACGCCCCCAGTCCAAGAAGGCAAAAGAGCATAAAGCACTCCTTGAGAACCTTAAAAAAGGCGACAAGATTATGACCAGCGGCGGCATACATGGCCTTATCGAGGATATTGACGGTGAAACATTAACGCTAAAGGTTGGCATCGGTGCTGACGTTAAGATTAAAGTAAGCCGTGGCTATATAGCTGGATTGAGGACAAAGGAGTAATACTGAGTGAAAAAGAATTTTTCCTGGCGTATCGCGCTGATACTTATTGCTACAGTTTTATCAATAGTTTTTTATCTTCCTTCCACATCAATGAAGAATTCTCTGCCTGAATGGCTGCAGGAGTATGGTGTTGTTCTGGGGCTTGACCTGCAGGGCGGAGTGCACCTTGTTTATGAAGTAGACGGGGACAAGGCTGTGGACATAACTGTAGAGAGGCTTGCTTCTAGCCTGAATAATACTCTAAAGGAAAAAGAGCTTGGCGCAGAGGCCCTGAAAGAGGATCTGCAAGTTATTGTGACTTCATCAGCTAAAGAGGTTTCAGTGCTGATGAGAGAGGAATTTTCCATTTTACAGGAAGTCAGCAGGACTGAAGAGAGAATTGTATACGGTCTCGATGATGCTGAAATAGCCAGGATAAAAGACTATGCTGTTGATCAGGCTCTTGAGACAATAAGGAACAGAGTTGATGCATTTGGTGTTGCAGAGCCTACTATTCACAGGCAGGGGGAGAATGAAATCGTAATTCAGCTTCCCGGCGTGAAAGACACAAAACGTGCAATTGACCTGGTAGGCAAGACCGCAATCCTGGAATTTAAAATCCTTGATGAAGAGTCCCCGGTTGCTGCACAGATTCCTTATAATATTGGTCCTGGACAGGAGGCGGCAGTGATTGAGGAGTTTGGCGACAAGCTTCCTGAGGGTGATGAGCTGCTTTTCGGAAAGACCGTCAACAGGGAGACGGGAATTGAGTCGAAAATTGCTTACCTGATGAAGAAACAAACTCTAATGACCGGTGAGTTTCTGACTGAAGCGCGTGTCAATATTGATCAGCGATATAATGAACCATATGTGTCAATCGATTTTGATTCAACAGGTGCAAAACTATTTGAACAGATAACAGGCAATAATATAAAGAAACGTCTTGCAATTATTCTTGATAATAATGTGTATTCAGCTCCTACAATTCAGGACAAAATTGCCGGCGGCAGCGCAATGATATCCGGCAGTTTTACTATGCAGGAAGCAAGGGACCTCGCTATTATTCTGCGGTCCGGTTCTCTTCCAGCTCCTCTTAAAATGCTTCAGAATATAACGGTCGGGCCTTCACTGGGTAGAGATTCCATTGAAGCTGGTAAGAAGGCCGGATTGATAGGCGCGGTGCTTGTAATTATATTTATGGTTGCGTACTACAAAATGTCAGGTGTAATTGCCGACTTTGCACTTGCACTTAATATTATTTATCTGATCGGAGCACTTTCAGCTTTTAGCGCAACACTTACACTGCCGGGTATTGCAGGAATTATTCTGGCGATAGGTATGGCAGTTGACAGTAATGTTCTTATGTTTGAAAGGATTCGTGAAGAGCTGCGCCTTGGCAAGACGCCCCGTGCAGCTATAGACTCCGGTTATGATAAGGCATTCTGGACAATATTTGACTCACACGTAACAACGCTAATAACAGCCGTGGTTCTGTTTCAGTTTGGTACGGGACCTATCAAAGGTTTTGCAGTTACACTGGGGCTGGGGGTTTTTATTAATCTCTTCACCGCTCTTATCGGCACAAAAACAGTATTTGATCTAATAACTTCCAGACAGGAAGTAAAGAGGCTCAGCATATGATTGAAATTATTAAGAAAACAAAAATTGATTTTATGGGTAAAAGAAAAATTGCTCTTACAATATCGGCAATACTGGTACTGATAGGCTTCTTTGCAGTCATTCAGATTGCCAGAGGAACCGCGAATCTAGGTATTGATTTTGCCGGAGGTACGGCAGTCCAGATTAAATTTAATCACTCTGTTGAACTCCAGGAAGTTCGTGAAACTTTGATTGATGGCGGGATTAAGGATTTTGATCTTCAGGACCTACCTACTGAAAATAAAGTTTTAATAAGAACTAAAAAAGGTGAAGTGACCCTGGGTAATCTCTCCAAACAGATGGTTACTGTGCTTTCACAGAAATATTCTGAAGAAAATATCGTGGTTGATTCAACTACCGAGATAGGTCCCAAAGTAGGCGCCAGGTTAAGACAGGATGCTCTGTGGGCCATTATTGCAGCTATTGTCGGCATATTGATTTATGTTACATTCAGGTTCCAGTTCAGATTCGGTATTGGAGCGACTGTTGCAACTTTTCACGATGTTATGGCAGTGCTGAGCGTGTTCTTTATCATGGGCAAGGAGATTAATTTAATATTGGTCAGTTCCCTGCTGATGATTGCCGGATATTCTCTTACAGATACAGTTGTTGTCTATGACAGAATAAGAGAAAACCTTCGTTTCGGTAGAAAGAAATCTACTGTTGAGATAGTCAATCAGAGCTTAAATGAAGTGCTTTCGAGGACCATTATAACTTCACTGACAACTTTTTTTGCAGCCTTTGCACTCTACATTCTGGGTGGAGAAGTAATTCATGACTTCGCATTTGCTATTATGCTGGGTATAGCCATAGGTACTTACTCATCAATGTTTGTTGCGAGCCCTATAGTCCTGCTCATGGGTGAAGACAAGGTGGGCGGCAAAAAATAGTAATTTCTTGTTTGTATCCTTTTAGCCTCGTTCTTTAAATGTTATGAGTTAATGGTTATACGAAAAGTGTGTCTTGCTCTGTATAACTTGTAACGCATTCCTTACTTATGAAAAGCAACTGGATTGTAAATAGAACCAACCCCGAATTTCTTGGATATATAGCAAAGGCCGCTTCTATCTCTCCTATTCTTGCACAGGTCCTTATTAACAGGGGAATGAAGGACCTTGATGCCATCAAAGCATTCATAAATCCTTCAATTAATGACCTGCATGATCCATTTTTGCTGCCTGATATGGGAGCTGCTGTCAGCAGAATCAAGACTGCTATTGATAATAAAGAAACAGTATTTATACATGGTGATTATGATGCTGATGGAATTACTGCTACTGCTGTCCTGATTACGGCCCTGGGTAAACTGGGATTGAAAACCTTTTACCACATCCCGCACAGGATAAAGGAGGGTTATGGTGTTAGTAAAACAGGCATTGAAAAAGCAAGAGAGTGCGGAGCAAGTCTTATAATAACGGTTGACTGTGGTATAAGTTCTGAAGAGGAAGTGAGTATGGCCCGATCTATGGGCATGGATGTTATTATTACGGACCACCATGTGCCCCCTGAAAGGCTTCCCGAGGCAACTGCTGTAATTGATCCCCATAGAGCTGATTCACAATATCCGTTTAAGCATCTTGCCGGAGTGGGTGTAGCATATAAATTAGTGCAGGCCCTCGTTCGTGATCTAAAAGTTCAGAGTTCAGAGTTCAGAGCGGAGGAGCTTCTTGACATAGTTGCCCTTGGAACAATAGCGGATTCTGTTCCTATGACAGGTGAGAACAGGGTATTTGTGACCCATGGGATTCGTATCATCAATAGTGATCCCTGCAGGACAGGTCTAGAGGCCCTGAAAGAGATTGCCCGTATAGATAAAAAACTGAGCTCCAGCCATCTTTCATTTACTCTTATCCCTAGGATCAATGCAGCGGGAAGGCTTGATGATGCAAGTGAGGTTGTTAGACTGTTTGTGACTGATGATATGGGAATTGCACGCGGGATAGCCGGCCTGCTGGAAGACCGGAACAGACAGAGGAAAAAGATTGAGGGAGATGTTTTGCAGTCAGCGCTTAAGATGATAGACGAAGACAATGTTGATAGCGCGATTGTTCTTTCATCGCCTGACTGGCACCAGGGGGTAATTGGTATCGTTGCATCACGGCTTGTCGATTTGTTCTACAGGCCTGTATTTTTGTTCTCTGAAAAAGACTCCATAGCAAAAGGATCGGCCAGGGGTATCCCTCCATTTCACCTGTATCAGGCAATCGAAGAGTGTTCTGATCTGATGCTTGCTTTTGGAGGACACCGTCAGGCTGCAGGTCTGAAAATGGTAACTGACAATTTGCCGGAGTTTCGAAAGAGAATGAACAGCATAGTTAATGAAAAACTGAGTGATGATGAGAGAGTGCCTGTCATGGAAATTGAAGCTGCCGTGCAGTTCTCTGATTTGAACTTTAAATTGGTTGAGGAGTTGAGCCTGCTCGAACCATTTGGCTTTTCAAACAGGGAGCCCGTGTTCGGGTCTAAAGATGTCAGGATAGTTAATCATAGGATTGTCGGTAATAACCATTTGAAGATGCAGTTGAAGCAGAAGAATATGTATGTCGAAACAATAGGTTTTAATATGGGGGAAGAGCTTGGCAGCGCGGAAAATATCCTGTCCCTGGATATTGCTTTTGTGCCGGACATTAATGAATGGAATGGTACAAGGAATCTTCAGCTTAATCTGAAGGCAATAAGGCCTTCCGTGTGATCTGTAATTTGATACAGCTATGTGATTGACCCCAAGAAAGGGCAGCTGGCCGGGTTGCCCCTGCAGTATCCTTTGATATGCCATCTGTCAGAAAGAACACAGTCTAAATGGCTTTTTTATCACAAATTCATTAAAATGAATTAATTCAATTAGTTAAGTTTTCGACTTTAAAAGGACTTGTTTGTATAATTAATTATGGTTGTACTTAGAGACATAAACACTGTTGACGCGCTTATTGATAAGGTTTTTTCCTATAATCCTGAAGCTAATGCAGACCTGTTGAGAAGAGCCTATGCTTACTCGAACGAGGTGCATTTCAAGCAGAGGAGAAAAGGCGGAAATCCATATATCGAACACCCTCTTGCAGTGGCCGGAATACTCTGTGAAATGAAACTGGACACTAATTCGATTGCAACGGGGTTACTCCATGACACAGTGGAAGATACCGAGACTTCCGTTGAGGACGTACGTGCTCTTTTCGGCGAGGACATTGCGTTTCTTGTAGAGAGTCTGACAAAACTGAGCAAAATGGAGTTTAAGACTAATGAGGATGCTCAGGCAGAGAACTTCCGAAGAATGTTTCTGGCAATGGCCGAAGACATGAGGGTCATTCTTATCAAGTTTGCCGACAGGCTGCATAACATGAGAACTCTCCAGTATCTTTCAGATACAAGAAGAGAAGCTATAGCACGGGAAACAATGGATATATATGCGCCTCTTGCGAACAGACTTGGTATTGGCTGGCTTAAGTCGGAGTTTGAAGATCTGAGCTTTAAATTTCTGATCCCCGAAACTTACGGGGAGCTCGAGCGCAAGGTAGCCAAAAAGCGGGAGGAGCACGAAGGATATTTATATGAAGTCATAAAAATTGTAGAGGCACACCTCAGGGCTGCTTCCATTCCCGGAAAAGTATATGGCAGGGTGAAGCACTTTTACGGTATTTATCAGAAAATGCAGAAACAGAAGATACCCTTTGAGCTTGTTTACGATGTGATTGCAATGAGAATTATTACAGACACACAGGCAAACTGCTATGCAGGGCTGGGACTTATTCATTCGTTGTGGACTCCTGTTCCAGGCAGGTTTAAAGACTTTATAGGAGCTCCGAAATCGAACTTGTATCAATCTCTTCACAGTACGATTATAGGCCCCAAGGGAGAGAGAATAGAATTTCAGATCAGGACCGAAGAGATGGACAGAATTGCCGAAGAGGGTATAGCGGCACACTGGAAATATAAAGAGAAGGCAAGGGGAGACCAGGTAGATGAAAAATATTTTTCATGGCTGAGGGAATTTGTTAAATCTCAGAAGGACGCTCCGGATGCACGGGAATTTCTTGAGGCAGTAAAAGGCAATATTGTACCGGTGGTTGTTTATGTTTTTACCCCGGAGGGTGACATCGTTGAACTCCCTCTTGATGCAACGCCCGTTGATTTTGCTTACAGCATTCATACAGAAGTAGGTCATCAATGTACCGGAGCAAAGGTGAACAGGAGAATAGTTCCGCTGCGATATAAACTGCAGAATGGAGACACTATAGAGATCATTACTTCACACGGTCATTCACCAAGCAGGGACTGGTTAAAGTATGTTAAGACTCAACGTGCCAAGTCAAGAATTAAGCAGTGGCTCAAAATTGAAGAGCGTAAGAAAGGCCTTGCCCTCGGAGTTGAACTACTGGAAAAGGGCCTGCGCAAGTACAGCCTTAGCCCATCACTGGCGCAGTCTAAAGATATCCTTGAGATAGCCAAACCATATAGGATTAAAACCCATGAAGACTTGTTTGTTGCCATAGGATATGGAAGGCTGTCGGTACACAAGATTATCAACAAGCTCATGCCGGAGTCAGAGAAGACGGAAGCAGACCAGGTCCCTGTTAAGAAGGAAAGGAAGGAGTCTGAGGACAGTAAGGGGATTACAATTAAAGGCGTGGACAACATTATGTTCCACCGTGCGAAATGTTGCTATCCTCTGCCGGGAGAAAAAGTCACCGGTTTTGTAACCAGAGGCAGGGGGGTATCTATACATACGGTAAACTGCCCGACTCTGGACACACATACTATTGACCTGGACCGTCTGGTGGATGTTGAATGGGCCGCAGATGATGATGCTACTCATACCGTTAAAATACAGGTTTTTACTGTTGACAAGAGGGGTTTGCTTGCAGAAGTCAGTGCTGTTCTGTCAACTAATAATGTTAATATTAACCATATTGATGCTTCAGCGACTCATGAGAAGCAGGCATTGTTTAATTTGATTCTTGAAATAAGAAATAGACAGCAGCTGGATGAAATACTTAAGAAACTGTCTCAGATCAGTGGAGTGATTGAAATAAGAAGGGTGCAGTCCTGATGTACTGACTTTCCTGTTCTTCAGGATGCATTATAATTAAAACATGTATCGCAGCCGGATAGGCTCCAATGGTTAATTCTGCAGTTAGTTATGATGTATTCAAAAGTCCTCTCGGGGAGCTTTATCTAAGCTTTTCCGGAACAGCCCTTGCTGGAATTTCTTTTGTAAAACCTTCAGGGATTTCCTATAAAGAGGGCAGCGCACCAAAGAAATTCCTCAAAGAGCTGGACTCATATTTTCATGGTTCTGCTGATGGTTTTGCCCAGGAAACAATATTTCTTTCAGGGACTGACTTTGAAAAGCAGGTCTGGATCTCACTGGTGGATATCCCCTATGGTGAGACAAAATCTTATAAATGGGTTGCTGAACATATAGGAAACCCGGCAGCTGTAAGGGCAGTCGGACAGGCGCTTTCAAAAAACCCGATTCCGATTGTTTTCCCGTGCCATAGAGTAATAGAATCCGGCGGTTCTATCGGAGGGTATGCAGGAGGGGTGAATATGAAAGTCCGACTGCTTGAAATAGAATACTATGGGAAGATGAATGGATGATCAATACACTGTGGGTTCTCTTCTGTTCCCGGGCAGTCTCAAATATTGCTACTGTTGCAGCATTACCAGAATATGGGTGCATTCAAATTCATGACCGCCTATGCTTCTAAGGGCCTGTTCATATGCCTTTCGAATTTTGCTTGACTTAACATTTAAGAGTAAACCTATATTGACACAGGCTTTGTAAAGAGATATGGATTCCATGTTGATTACTTTGATAGAGTCAAGCTTGTCTTTGTGCTTTTCAAAAAAATCGGTAAGCTGCTGCCTGCCCTGCTGCTGTTTGTTTTTTAAATGATCAACCAGAGGAGTAATGGCAAGCGCGTTTTGATAAATACTGAATTCTTCTTTGTTTATTACCAGCTTTTTGTCCAGTTTACTGAGAAAGGTAGAGAAAAACGTGGATTCATTATTTTCAAGAGAAATTGTATTTAATATGATATTTTTTGATTTGCCCTGTTTTTGCTGAAAGAACTGTCGTGCTTTATCTGTTCTGTTATCAAATTCACTGGTTATTAAATCCTTTAACTGTTCTACATAGTTCTTTGCTCCGTTGAGTGCCTGTTTAACCGACCTTATGCCGTATATCCCCACAACTGCGTAGAAGAAATCGAATTGCCACAGGTTTCGGAAGACTGCCGGCCACGAGTAAAACTTTGCCATGGCTTTTAGGGTTTCTACATGGAGTTCAAATGCTGTCATCTGCTTTGGCTCAAATACGGCATGGTGAGCATCATACTTGCTCCAATCTTTATGAATGAGGCGTCCGGAGTCCTTCAGTTCTTTGAAAACAGGAGTGCCAGGCAGAGGTGTGAGTACCATGAACTGGATAGATTCTATATCTAGTTTTTTGGCAAATTTGGCTGTATTACGAATTGTCCGGATGTCATCAGTATCAGAGCCCAGGACAAACATCCCATGAATATTTATATTGTGCTTCTTTACGATCCTTATCGAGTTTTCTATGTCTTTTAGTTCCTGCCCCTTATTGTAAAGGGACAATGTTTTTGGGTTTATTGACTCGAAGCCTATGAATACTGCAAAGCATCCGGCCTTTTCCATGAGTTCCATCAGTTCCGGGTCCTTTGCTACATCAGTCCTGACCTGGGCGCTCCATTCAAATTTTATGTTGTTGTCAATGATTGATCTCAGTAATGCTTTGGTCTTTATTTTATTTGCTGCAAAGTTGTCGTCAATAAAAAAAACATGCCCTTTCTTTGGAGCAGAAGCTTCGATTTCCTCGATTATTCGATCAATGGTCTTGTGTCGGTATTTTCTGCCGAACATGGGTATGACCGAGCAGAATTTGCATCCAAATGGGCAACCCCGTGATGTTGCAATCGGCACAACCCTCGCCTTGTCCCATTTATGAACGATGCTGAAATCGGGTATGGGCGAATTGTTTAAGTCCTGTATAAGTTCCCTGTCAGGATTGTGGATGATTTCATCAGGACTATTTTTATAAGATAATCCTCTAATGGAATCGAGAGGGTAATTATTTTTGAGATGGTCAAGCAGTTCCACAAGGGTCTCTTCTCCTTCTCTCCTGATAACATAGTCCGCATGATCCAGACTCTCATCAGGAAGGAATGTTGAGTGCGGTCCGCCTACTGCTACAGGTACTCCTCTTTTTCTGAATTTATCCGCGATCTGAAAAGCTCTGTTTGCGGTAGAGGTGATAGATGAGACGCAGACCATGTCAGCATCATCAAGCAGGCTCCATGCTATAGGGGCGATGTCCTCAATAAACACCTTTACGTTATATCCTTTTTGCTTAAGTATTGTGCCGAGCAGAATTGAGCCCAGACGGGGCAGGGTGGTGAAGCTGAAGATATGTGCCCCCGGTGATTTGGCTTCAATGAAATAGATGTTTTTCATAGCGTCCTGCAATGCTTTTATGTATCGTGGAAAGTTTGTTATGTAAACGGTCTCTCATGCGATGCTTCTAATATATATAGTAAGGTTAATACGTATCACCATGGATGTCAATAAAATATTGCACAAAAAAAGGGTGAAGACGAATCTTCACCCTTTTGAGAAATCAATGTAAAAAACGGTTTAGTACATTCCGCCCATACCGCCGCCCATGCCGCCCATGCCGCCTGGCATTCCGCCCGGCATGCCGCCACCCATATCGCCTTTATCGTCAACGATATCAGTGATCATGACACTGGTAGTCAGCATCAGTGATGCAACTGAAGCTGCATTCTGAAGTGCGGACCTGGTGACCTTGGTCGGGTCAATAATTCCGGCTTCAATCATGTCAACATACTCTTCCTTGCCTGCATCGAATCCGAAACTTGCCTTGTCGCTAGCTCTTACTTTGTCAACGACTACAGCGCCTTCAAGACCTGCATTTGTAACAATCTGCTTCATCGGCTCTTCAAGGGCTTTCTTTACGATTTCAATTCCGAACTGCTGGTCATGGTCATCGAGCTTCAGGTTGTCAAGAACAGAGACTGCTCTCAGGAGTGCTACGCCGCCGCCAGGTACAATACCTTCTTCAACAGCTGCTCTTGTTGCATGCAGTGCGTCTTCAACTCTTGCTTTTTTCTCTTTCATCTCGATTTCTGTTGCTGCGCCTACATTTATTACTGCAACGCCGCCTACGATTTTGGCAAGACGTTCCTGAAGTTTTTCTTTGTCATAGTCGGAGGATGTTTCATCGATCTGGGCCTTGATCTGTTTTACGCGGCCTTTGATCGCTTCTGCATCTCCTGCACCTTCAACAATGGTGGTATTTTCCTTGTCAACGGTGATTTTCTTGGCGCTGCCGAGATCATTGACAGTGATGCTTTCGAGTTTGATTCCGAGGTCCTCGGAAATCATTGTGCCGCCTGTCAGGGTTGCGATGTCTTCGAGCATTGCTTTTCTTCTCTCGCCGAATCCAGGAGCTTTTACTGCACATACCTGAAGAGTTCCACGGAGCTTGTTTACTACGAGTGTAGCGAGTGCTTCGCCTTCAACTTCCTCAGAAATGATCATGAGGGGTTTGCCCATCTTTGCGGTCTGCTCAAGAATCGGGAGCAGATCTTTCATGGAGCTGATCTTCTTTTCATTTATAAGGATGAGTGCGTCTTCCATTGAGCACTCCATTCTCTCGGGGTCAGTTACAAAGTAAGGTGAGATGTAGCCTCTGTCGAACTGCATACCCTCAACAACGTCGAGTGTAGTCTGCATGCTCTTTGCTTCTTCAACAGTGATTACGCCGTCTTTGCCGACTTTATCCATTGCTTCGGAAATAAGCTCTCCGATTGCTGAATCACTGTTGGCAGAAATCGTACCTACCTGTGCAATCTCCTTCTTGTCCTGAACCGGCTTGCTGATGCTCTGCAGCTGCGCTACAATTGCCTCAACTGATTTCTCGATGCCCCTTTTGATTTCCATAGGGTTGCCGCCTGCAACAACATGCTTCATTCCTTCTTTATAGATAGCATATGCAAGTACTGTAGCAGTAGTTGTACCGTCACCCGCGATGTCTGAAGTTTTGCTTGCTACTTCTCTTACAAGCTGTGCGCCCATGTTTTCATACGGGTCGCTTAACTCAATTTCTTTTGCAACGGTTACACCGTCTTTTGTAATTGTAGGTGCGCCGAATTTCTTATCAAGGAGTGCATTTCTCCCTTTAGGTCCTAAAGTAGCTTTAACCGCATCACTTAGAACTTTGATACCGTTAAAGATAGCTTTTCTTGCATCTTCATCAAATTTTAACTGCTTTGCCATTGAATCCTCCTTTTAAAACATACCTATATTAATTTATTTTTTTAGCCCTGAATTCCGAGTACGTCATCTTCTCTGATGATGAGATATTCGGTGTTATCCATTTTGATTTTGGAACCGGCGTATTTTTCAAATAGAACGGTGTCGCCTACTTTTACTTCTAATGCCTGGAGTTTGCCGTCATCTGTTACTCTGCCTGCTCCTACTGCAACGACTTCACCCTTCTGGGGTTTTTCCTTTGCTGTTTCAGGAATAAAAAGGCCTCCTGAGCTCTTTTCAGGTTCTTCGGAATACTGAACTAGAAGCCTGTCTTTGAGTGGTTTGAAATTCATATGATTTCTCCTTTCTTATTAAGTTGCTTATTTTATGGTTATAATTAAATAGTTAAGAGATGCTACATTGTGTTATTAGCACTCTATTTAGGCGAGTGCTAATATAATATTTATTAATTTCTAAAACAAGGCTTTGATGAGGTGATAAATAGGGGTATAGTGGCAAATATGCCTTATTAGCTTAGAATAGCTCTGATTATCTCAATATCAAGCTAAAATACAAATAAATTCTAAAGCTGTAATTAATAGTAATGTTTTTTCCGGCTTCCTGACATTACTATGATCAGAACAATACCAATTACAAAACCTCCTATATGGGCAAACCACGCAATACCTCCCTGAGATGCAACTCCTTTACTGACAATCCCATTAATAAACTGAATTATTATCCAGAACCCTATAACTATAAATGACGGAAGTTTGACTATCTGTATGAAAAAACCCAAAAAAATCAGTGTATGGACTCTAGCCTGCGGATACAGTATTAAATACGCACCGAGGACACCTGCTACGGCCCCGCTTGCGCCAATCATGGGAGCCATGGAGGAGGGATCTGAAAGTGAATGGCTGTATGCTGCTCCTATGCCGCATAATATATAAAATAGCACGAATTTCACATACCCCAGTTTGTCTTCAATATTATTGCCGAATATCCAGAGATAGAGCATATTGGATGCTAAGTGGAGAAGTCCTCCATGCATGAACATTGATGTGAAAACAGTCATAAGAGGGTGGATCGGCTGAACAGTATTGAATGTCAGCAGGTTATGAGGAATGGCCCCGTAAGCAAATACTGAGTGTTTAAAACTTCCCGGATATAACGTTTGAAATATGAAAACAGCAGTATTAATAGTAATGAGAGCAATTGTAATAAGCGGGAATCTGCTTGTGGGATTATCGTCTTTGAATGGGATCACAATGAGTCAAATTAACGTAAGAGATATATTTTGTCAAATTTAACGCATTTCTGCGGAAAGTTGTATTTGGGAACTGTGATTCTTATTACATTGACTATTCTGATATGTTCGATAAACTTTGCTTTATAATAGATAAATAAAGGAACTGAATTGATTAAGTACTGGGTCCTTTCTGGAAATGAGAGAATCTCTTTCAGGGAGTGTATGAAGGAACTGCTGGAGGTTGGTTGTTCAGCTAGTTTTGAATCCAGGTTTCTGAGTCCGATGAACGCTATCCTTGCCCTTGAGAATAATCAGGACAATGGAGAGATAGTAAATGTAGCACCGATAATCAGTAACCTGAAAAAGGAATTATCTAACCTGGATCAATTTGTGGAAGAATTGAAATGAGAAAAATTGTAAACTGGATTGATAGTGACTACGAATATTTCAGGACGATTTTATAAATAAATAAAAATGTAACGGGAGCCGGATAATGGATGAAAGCAATCTCAAGGACATTAATATTTTGCTCGTTGAAGACAATCCAGTAAACCAGAAACTTACAGCTACAGTATTAAACAAGGCCGGGTTTAGTGTCGATATAGCAGGGAATGGACTCATAGCTGTTGAATTGCTGGAGAAAAAGCTATATGACCTTGTGCTTATGGATATTAATATGCCTGTAATGAATGGCTATGAGGCTGCCCGGGCAATCCGGTCACGGGAAGAATGGGGTGATAACATCATTATTATTGCAATGACAGCCTACGGTGAGCAGGAAAGCAGGGGGAGGAGCATTGAAGCCGGGATGAATGACTATATTGCGAAACCGATAGAGGTGAAGGATGTAATCAGCAAAATTAAAAAGTGGCTGAGCAGCAGTTAAGCATATTTATTATCGCTGTTCTGCTTAAGCCTTGTTATCTTTATGGTGCCTTTGCTGGTTATGTTCGATTCAGGGCAGCCTTTATTATCTAATAGTTTTATTCTGGGCAGGAATTAGTCTTTTTTGACTTACACGCTTGCTTGCTTACGCTCTTTCGATCTATAATTAAGTATACCCTTAAAGAAGGGGGCGACAGGCCTCGACGGGGGTTGCGAGGTTCAAGTTGCATGCCGTGGCTCTGTCACCACGTAAAAAGGCAGAACAAAACACAAAAGCCAACAACGAACTGGCACTCGCCGCTTAAATAAGCGACGCGCTTCCCCGGGAATGTCTGTTACCCGGATGAAGTGTCAACTAACAGGCTAGTCTGAAGAAGCTGCCCTTGATCTTCAGGCGAAATTAAGAGGGATTGGAACCTGGAAAGCCTATTTTGCCGGCAAACCTGGTTCTGAAAACCAAATAGGCAGAATAAGCATGTAGACGCTTGGATTTAGTGCTTTCGGACGCGGGTTCGATTCCCGCCGCCTCCACCAATTTAATGGTTCTTGAAATTTATTCACGATGCACATAAGGGCGAGGTCACCTCGCCCCTACAGCCCTTTTAAATCCTTCTCCCAAGATGTTAAGATATTTCATTCAAAAAATTCCGGGAAGGTACTATGAATCCATTTTTCTTAAAAGCAAAGACTATTTCCGACGCATGGTTTCAAATAATCTACAATATCTTTGACCACTCCTATAAACAGGAAATTCAGAGGGGATCATTTGAAAAGGAGCAGTACCGTCTCCAGTACCCCGGACTGGCGATTTTTATTGAGCATCCCGAACAGGATATTGTTCCTGTAATACCTGTTGCGCTGGGAATTCCCTCCCCGACAGACATGGATTATATTGAAGACTACTTTGCTAATTATTTAATGAATCCGGAACTCTCTGAAAATGAAACATACAGGTATTCCAGCCGGATTCACAACCCGATGCCTGAGGGCGGTACACAATTAGAGCGTGCTATTGATATGCTGAAGGAGACCCCACTGACAAATCAGGCGGTCGTGGAAATAGGAACACCGCAGGATTATGATGTATGCTATGGAAAAGACGGAAATCTCGATCCTCCCTGTTTGCGACTCCTGGATTTTAAAGTTGTTCCGGAGGGAGATGAATTGATACTTACATTAAGCTGTTATTTCCGCTCCTGGGACTTATGGGCAGGCTTCCCTTCTAATCTTGGCGGGTTGGAGTTGCTGAAGCAGTATGTTGCTGAAGAAGCCGGATTAAAGAGCGGCCCCATGTATGCATATAGTGCGGGCGGGCATATATATGGTTACCAGGAAGAAATAGCACGCCTGCGTACTTTAAAGACCAAGTAATCCACCTAATGCCGATTCATTAAACTAAATATCACCAGTATTGCAATTTCTGAATGATTTTATTATCTTATCTACTCAAACAACTTTAAATACTATGATCTAATGTTGACATTATTTCTAAATATGATAGGTAATTAATATGGCCCAACCAAAAATTCTTGCAATGATAATGGCCGGAGGCAGAGGTGAAAGGCTGTTCCCTCTGACTTTTGAGCGTTCAAAACCTTCAGTACCCTTTGGTGGAAGATACCGGATTGTAGATTTTGTTCTCAGCAATCTTATCAATTCTCAGATATATTCAATTTATCTTCTCGTGCAGTATAAATCGCAGTCTCTAATTGAGTACGTGAGGGAAAACTGGGGTATTTCTGCGTTGATGAGAGATCATTTTGTTACTGTTGTCCCCCCACAGATGAGATATGGGAAGGACTGGTTTCAGGGGACTGCAAATGCAGTATTTCAGAATATGAATCTTATACGGCAGCACAAACCTGATCTTGTCATTGTTTTTGGTGCTGACCATATTTATCGTATGAACATCAGGCAGATGATCGATTTTCATATGGCAAATGAAGCTGACTGTACTGTTGCTTCTATGCCTGTTCCTATTGAAAAGGCAAGCGCCTTCGGAATTATTGATACGGACAGTAATGGAAAGATTAAGGAGTTTCTTGAAAAACCGGAGAACCCGCCTGCAATGCCCAATGACCCGACAAGGGCCTACTGTTCAATGGGAAACTATGTTTTTAATACGGACGCGCTCATCGAGGGTCTGATTCAGGCAGAGCGGAATAAAGAGTATGATTTCGGCAAACATGTCATACCCAACCTTCTTAATAAGGGAAAGAAAATGTTTGCTTATGATTTTGCTAATAACGTAATTCCTGGAGTTAAACCCTATGAAGAATCGGGGTATTGGCGCGATGTCGGTACTATAAAGGCATTCTGGGAAGCACACCAGGATATGCTGGGCGACAAACCTGCATTTGATATCAATAATAATCAATGGCCTATCCGTGCATCACGAAATGACCTTCCTGCCACAAAAATAATGGGTGGAGAATTTACCAACAGCATCATTGCCGAGGGTACTGATATAAAGCATGCCAGGATCATTAATTCGGTCATACGTCGCGGCGTTGTTATCGAAGATGATGTTGAAGTCAGAGATTCCATCATAATGGACAAAGTGACACTCAAAAAAGGCTGTATTCTCAATAAAACAATAGTAGACTCTTACAATATAATTGATGAGGGTGTTCGTATTGGACATGAGGGTGACAAGCCCTATTACCGGGCTGCTGAAGATTCTTCAGGCATCTTCATCGTAGCCAGTGAGAAGCAGACCGGGAAGCTTTAACCCCCCCCTGTCTTTATTTACAGGCTATATTAAATCCTGTTATGAATTATGAAATGTAACAAACAAAACAGACCTTGCCTGGACCGTCATTCAAAACTCAAGCCCGGCCCCATCAGTAAGGGAATGACCGTTGATCAGGTAATTGAGAGTTCCATGTTTTCATTCAATGCCGGAACATTCAGAAAGGCCTGCGAGTTATTTGCAAAAAATGTAGTACGAAAGAACGTAAGAATAGGCATGTCGCTTGCGGGTGCTCTGGTCCCTGCCGGAATAGGACGAAGCTGTCTGATACCGATGATCAAGGCCGGAATGATTGACTGGATAGTATCTACCGGAGCGAATTTGTATCATGACCTTCACTATGCTCTCGGATATGACTTTCATGAAGGACAGGCAGTAGTTGATGATGAAAAGCTGCGCGATGAAGGGATAATACGCATTTATGATATTTTCCTGGACTATGATGCGCTGTTAGATACTGACAGCTTTGTCCGTGAGACTCTCCGGCGTGAAAGAAAGAATTTGCCTGACCCGTGCTCAAGCGCGGACATACACTCTTTGCTGGGGAGAGAAATTATCAAGATAAAACCGAAACTGAAAGATGAGAGTCTTTTGGCCGTTGCATATGAGGCGGGAGTTCCCATTCATACATCATCACCTGCTGACTCCAGCATTGGAATGAACATTGCCGCTCTAATGCTTGAGGAGGAGCGCATCAATTTAGATACACATCAGGACATAAATGAAGTTACAAGTTATGTGTACGATATCAAGAAAAAGGGCGGCAAGAGCGCAGTGCTTCTGATCGGCGGCGGAAGTCCGAAAAATTTTGTGCTCCAAACCGAACCACATATTCAGGAGGTGCTGGGGCTGCCTGAGGCCGGACACGATTTCTTTATTCAGTTCACTGATGCAAGGCCTGACACTGGAGGTCTGAGTGGAGCAACTCCTTCAGAAGCGGTTTCATGGGGAAAGATAGATCCCTCTGCACTATCTAACACAATTGTTTCTTACGGAGACTGCAGTTTGATGCTGCCGTTTTTTACAAGTTATGCCATGAATAAGATAAAAAGCCGTTCGTTGTCCCGCTTATATAAAAAGAGGGACAGGATGGTCGGGCAGTTAAAGAAAGATTTTAAAGACAAAGCGTAGGGGCCAACGGCCGTTCGCTCCTGCGATATGTAAAGAACTATAAATCCAGCTTGATTTTACCTGTTGAACCAATACTGATCAGCTTTGAATTATGAATTGAATAAAGATGATTCACTCTGTCAGGGTTGCCGTGAATTGCTGCTACGTCAGCGGTGTAAAGAGTATGATCACCTGTCTCAATATGTTTGACAATTTTGCACTCATAGGCCACCGTTGAACCTTCTATCAGAGGTGTTTTTACTATTTTTGACTGGACAGGCTTGAATCCTGTTTCCTGAAATTTGTCGGTGTCCTTCCCACTTTTCATGCCGCATAGCCATGCGTCTTTTCCTTGGCCTTCTGAGGGGAAACAGAGTGTGAATTCTCTGTGATGCTCCAGGCATTCGTGAGTGTATCTATCATGGGCGACTGCAATAGCTATCATTAAAGGATTCCATGAAGTATACATCCACCAGGAAAGTCCCATAATATTTGGCCGTTCTCTTTTGTCCAGTGTAACAGCAAGTGCATATGGGAAAGGTGAGGCCAGCTCGAATGCTTCATGGCGGTCAATTTCTTTCATTTTTGAACTCCCAATTGGTTGTTATTATGTTAATGGGCAGCCTGAGGCTGCTGAATATGCGCCTGCATTATAATAATTGACTATGTCAGCAGTACAGACATTATACCAGTAATTAATAATCCGTCAAACGCACCGGGAAATGGAATAGTAGTTACTCTATGTTTGAAGATGTTAACAAAGTAAATACTTTGCTGAGCTCCGGTATCCCGTCTCTTCCACCCAGCTTTGTGCATTTGAGCGCGGCAAATGCAGAGGCGAAGTTCACGACCTTTTTAATGTCCCATTTATTTAAAAGCCCGTATATATATCCCCCGTGGAAAACATCTCCTGCCCCTGTTGTATCAACGACATTTACGTTAAAGGCAGGGGTCTTGAATATGTTGTTGTTATTCCTTGTAATGCTTCCCTTTGATCCGAGTGTTATTGTTACAGTTTCTGCTTTAATAGAGTTCATTTTTTGAATTGCTTTTTCAGGGTCAAACGAAGCAGACTTTCCTTCAAACTCCCTTGCGAATTCTTCGGAACAGACAAAGTAATTACACAGGTCTGCCAGTTCTAACATGCCTTCTCTAATTCGCCCTGCATCAACAACGACCGGGATGTTCTTTTTTATGGCCTGTTTTGCAGCATAAATAGAAGCCTCTGCCATAAGGCCGTCTGTGTGTAAAATATCAGTATGGTCAAGAAAATCGTCAGGCAGTTCATCAGGACTGTACGGCGCTCCGGACGGCCTCTTCCAGAATATATTCCGCTTTCCCGTATCTTTTTCAATAGCAATAAAAGCAACCTGGGAATGAGAGTTCGGGCGCTTAATAAGACCGTCCGTATTAATTCCATCGAATTCAAGTGACTGCCTGATCTTCTCTCCGGCTTCATCATCACCCGCAATGCCGTAATACGAGCAGTCAACTCCTAGTCTTGAGAGACTTACAAGTGCAGTAGCCACCGGTCCGCCTCCTGCTGTTTCGTATTCGATAATCTCCTTTTTCGTATCAGGGGCGGGGAAGGAGTCGATGGTAAATAAATTGTCAAAGGCGCATTGGCCAAGTCCGACTACTTTCATAGAGGATATGATACATGAGATATGGGGATTTGTGAAAAAAATCTTGTGGTTAGGGGTGGGAATTGTTATTATTGAGCATTGTTTGCAGCACAAATCATCTTAACAGGGCAGTTATATTGGGGGGGCGATATGCTTGATCTATGGAACCAGTTTCCGCAAGACGTTCAGGCTTTTATTATTAGCACTGCAGCGGGGATTACTACAAATTTACTACCATCCGGCAAGAAAAAAGATGACATTAAGGAACCGCTTCAGGTTGCGATAAGAACGGGCATTACCGGGTTTATAAAGTGTTTTTATGAAAAGCAGATAGAAGTTTACTCTATTCGAAAGATACTGCAGTCTGCTGAACTAAAGTCTCTGTTTATTGAGCTTGTAAAAGATGAATCGCTTGCAGGAAAGACTAAATTTAAAAGGGAAGTGAAAAACGCCATTGAAGTGTCTGGTGTTGAAGTTTCAAAAATAAAAGGATTTAAACTGCATACTGCTTTAACTGCTTTCATCAATGGATTTAAATCAAAAGCAAAATACAGTTCTAAACTTCTTACGTATTTGAACCATGAAATATTCAAACAAAATAGTGAAGCTCTAAAATCAATCGATAAGAATTTTAAAAAAGTAACAAAAAGTATTGAAAAACCAAAGCCGAACCTGCCTGCTCTAAAGAAGAAGTATTTTCACTTTTTGAAAGAAAAATATTCTCAGATGAGCTTTAAGGGTCTAAGTGAAGGAAAACTCATATCATTCCCTCTGGGAAAGATTTACACAAAGCTTGCATTTGACAGGGAAATACCTCCTGACACAAAAAAGTATCTCAAAAAGAAGGAGGAAATGGACAAGCTTGAGTTTATCCGTGAGGGGAAAGGAAAAGAGGAGTTGTTATTATCAAATGTGCTGGATTCACAATACGCGGTAATAACAGGTGATCCGGGCGCCGGCAAGAGCACTCTTATGAAATATATTGCATTGGCATATGTTGACAAGCAGGTAAAAGAAAGAATTGGAAGCAAGGGGGACCTCCTTCCTATTATTTTTCCGGTTGCTGCTTATGCAGAAGCTCGTAAAAAAAATGGCTCGGTCGGATACTCACTGACTAGATTTATACCGGAGTATTTTCAAGGGAAGAATTTGCCTGATTTAAGCCCGCTGTTTTCAAAAGCTCTGAAACAGGGTAAGGCCCTTGTTCTTATAGATGGACTTGATGAGGTTGCTGATGAAACAGAGAGAAAAAACATGGTTGATGATATCCGGAGTTACATTGTAGATGGCAAGTATGCTAAGAATAAATTTATTATTACTTGCAGGACGGCCAGCTATACAAAATCAGCACGTTTCGAGCCTGTAAATAACAGAGAATTTACACATTTCAGCGTGCTTCCATTTGACCTCAAACATATTGAGGCATTTCTATTTAACTGGTACTGTTGTTATCAAAAAGATATTTACAAGAGAGTGAAGACATTTGAAGCAGAGGCCAACAAGGACCTTAAAAAGATGATGGCGGTTATTAAGACTGATAAAAATATTCACTTAATAGCCACTAATCCTCTAATGCTCACAATATTGGCCCTTATACAACATGAGGGTGGGGAGCTGCCAAGGAACAGGGCGGATTTATATACTAAATGTCTCAGGATGCTTGCGGGTTCCTGGGAGAACCTGAGAAGTATGCATGAGGCTGAAATGCCTGAATTTAAGCTCGGGGACAGGAAAATTACCGAGGACTTTATTGTTGCTTTTCTCGGCCCCATAGCCTTTGAAATGCATAAAGAATCATCACCGGATATAGATTATGATGAGTTAAAGGACAGCTTGGCAAAGCGACTGGATATACGCAATAAAGACATTGTCTATTCCAAAGAACAGGCGGCGGACTTTATAAAGATCATGAAGGAAAGAAGCGGTATTTTACAGGAAGCTTCACCGGGGGTATATGGTTTTATGCATCTTACTTTCAAGGAGTATTTAGCTTCAAGGGTTCTTACCGATTTAAGCGATGGCAGACTTGCAGACCTTGGTGATAATCTTTTTGCTCCTGAATGGAGAGAGGTAGTGCTGCTTACAGCTTCGTCATTAAAGAAACGGGATGCTTCTGAGTTTATTAAAGCCATATTTAAGAAAAATGTTGATCATTATAAAAACGTAATACTTGCAGGTGAATGTGCAATAGATTCTGATAGAGACAGGATAGATGATGATCTTTATGATGATATTATTAAGGCAATGATAGGGGTTGTTGAAAGTGATTCAGCTATTCATGACAAGGTGGCTTTAGGAGAAACCTTAGGCTGGCTCGGTGATACCAGAGACCTTCAGATCTTTAAAAAGATTGAAGGCGGTAAATACTTTTTGAAAGAACTGGATAAAGAAGTAATGATCGAGCCGTTTGAGATAGGTCAGTATCCCGTTACAAACGGTTGGTATGAAAAGTTTATAAGTGATGGAGGATATCAGAAAGAAGAATTCTGGAGTGAAGAGGGTCAAAAGTGGCTTAAGCACGCAAAACAAGACCAGCCCCGATACTGGGACGAAAGAAAATGGCGCTGCCCTAATTCGCCGGTGGTGGGAGTTACATGGTATGAGGCTGATGCGTTTACAAAGTGGCTTGCAGCGCACGGAGATGATAAATATAATTACAGGCTTCCCACAGAAGAGGAATGGCAGGCAGCGGCAGCGGGGTTTGAAGGGCGTGATTATCCGTGGGGTGATTGGGAAGATAATGTGTGTAATACAAGGGAAGTGAAAATTGAAAAAACATCACCTGTAGGCATTTTTGTAAAGGGGAGGACGCTGGATACAGAGGTTTATGATTTGAGCGGAAATGTGTGGGAATGGACAAAAACGAATTATTATACAGGCAATCCGCAAGACATGTTCCCTTTTTATGAGGATTGGAAATTATATGGTAAAAATAAACAGAGAGCAGCTATCCGCGGCGGCTCCTGGGACTTCAATCAGGATAATGCGCGTTGCGCTAACCGTTTCGGGAACGTTCCTGATAGCGGGGACTTCACTGTGGGCTTTCGCTGCGCCAGGACTTTGAAATCGTAGCTCTTTGTGCTTTTACACTTTTACTCTTTGTCTTGAACTGTGATTATGCCTACACAAATTGACTCTATAACAAAACTCTATGACTTTATCATCTGGATAATCCCAAAGTTGGAAAAATATCCTCGGGCCCAGAAATATGTCCTTGCAGACAGGATCGAAAACCTTATGCTCGATATCCTCGAACTGCTTATTAACGCCGCATATTCAAAAAAGAAAAGTGAAACATTAAGACAGGCCAACCTGAAGCTTGAAATGCTGAGATACCTGATACGTCTTTCAAAAGACCTTAAATTTATCAATATCAAAAGCTACAATTATTCAGCACAGTCAATTAATGATATCGGTATCTCCATTGGCGGGTGGCTGAGGTATACGGCGCGTGAAAACGTACAATAACCTTTTTGATAAAATCATATCCTTTGAAAACCTCCTTCTCGCTTCACATAAGGCACAGAAGGGCAAGCGTTTTAAAAACTCGACTGCACTGTTTAACCTGAATCTGGAAAAAGAACTGCTTCTCCTTCAAAAGGACCTTCAGGGACTGACATACAGCCATGGCGGATATCGTAGCTTCTATATTTACGATCCCAAGAGAAGACTCATTAGTGCGGCGCCGTACAGGGACAGGGTTGTACATCATGCACTATGCAATATTATTGAGCCGCTGTTTGAAGGGTCGTTTATATACGACACCTATGCATGCCGCAAGGACAAGGGGACGCATGCTGCTGTTGATCGTTATTCTGTGTTTGCACACAAAAACAGATATGTCCTCAAATGTGATATTCAGAAGTATTTCCAGAGCATTGATCAGCAAATCCTGCTAGAAATTATTATGGGTAAGATAAGATGTAAAAAAACGCTATGGCTTTTGAAAGAGATCATCAGCTCAAGACAGGATGATCGGTATACGTTCTATTTCCCGGATGACGACCTGTTTTCTCCTCAACAAAGAGAAAGGGGCATCCCCATCGGCAACCTCACGAGCCAGTTCTTTGCAAATGTCTATTTGAACGGATTTGATCATTTCATAAAAGAGGAGTTGAGATGCAGGTATTACATAAGGTATGTCGACGATTTCGTAATCCTTGATGACTCAAAGGAAAGGTTAATCGATGTGAAACAATATATGGAGGAATATCTTGGAACATTGAGGCTTAAATTGCATACGCGAAAGAGCAGGGTCTACAGGGTCTGTGATGGGATAAGCTTTTTGGGATACAGGGTATTTCCTTCACACAGGCTGTTGAATAAAGGGAACACCCTGAGAATGAGGAGGAGACTGAAGAAGCTGAGCTGTCAGTATAAGGAAGACCGGATAACCCTGAACAGAGTAACACAGAGTGTCCGGAGCTGGATCGGTCATGCGGTCCATGCAGATACATACAGGCTAAGAGAACGGTTGCTTGAAAAAGTGGTCTTTCAAAAGGGATGAGGCCGGAGAAAATCCGCGGCGGCTCCTGGAACAACAATCAGGATAATGCGCGTTGCGCTAACCGTAACAGGAACAATCCTGATAACAGGAACAACAATGTGGGCTTTCGCTGCGCCAGTACTTGTGTTAGCTGTCAGCTTATCAGCTAAAAAAGAGCAGATGCCTGGGCCATGTTGTTCAAGGACAGCAGGGGAGTGCATGATACAAGTCCAGGCTTCATTCCTGTGTCGGTAAGTTGCCGACCGAAACATAAATCCTCTCAGCCCGGGCCGGTAGCGGTAAGCGAACGTCCGGGTTGAGAAAAAAAGTTCTTTAAGGTATCGTTATGCAGAAGGAGGGGGCAAGTGCCTGATAAGATAAAAGTTTCCGGGGATTTCTTTACCACAGAGGACGGCTTTGGCTACGATAAATACGCCAATACCATTATCAAGATGATTACGGATGATGACTTCCCGAGCCCCTTTACGTTTGGAATATTCGGAGAATGGGGTAGTGGTAAGACGAGTCTTATGCGTATGATTGAAGACCGGCTCCGCAAAGACTCATATGAAATGTTTATTCCTGTCTGGTTTAATCCCTGGAGATATGAAAAAGAAGAACATTTAATTATCCCGTTTCTCAAAACAATACAGCATTCCATAGAAATCCATCTCGCTGCATTAGATGAAAAACTTTCTCCAAAGGCCAAAAAGAAACTAAGGGAGCTGAAGAACAGACTTTCTAAGATTGCCTTTGCATTAGCAGCGAGTCTGAAGGGCGAATTGAACTTCAAGATTCTCAAATTAGAGGCGGATTTATCAAAAGCAATACAGGCTGGTGAGAAAATAGAAGAGAAGGAGAAAGAGAAAGAAGATGCTGAGGAACTTAAACAGTATGCAAGCATTTATTATGATGTCATCCGGTATTTAGGCGATATTGCAGAGCAGGAGCCCAAGAATTTAAAGATAGTTGTCTTTATAGACGACCTTGACAGATGTCTCCCTGAAAAGGCCATAGAGGTATTTGAGGGCATTAAGACGTTTCTTGATATACCGGGATATGTTTTTTTTGTGGGCGTTGACAGGAGTGTAATTGAGAAGGGAGTAAAAGTTAAATATAAAGGGTTTGTAATCGATGATAAAAGAGAGGGTAAATCAGAAGCAGGGAAAGATGATCAAACTTTTGCAGCTGAAATACCAATCACGCCTGTGGACTATCTGGAAAAGATTATACAGATGCCCATACCTCTTCCACCTGTTGATAAATCAAGGGTAAAGGGATACTTAAAACAACTTTTACAGAAAAACGAGTCTATAGAGAAATACCTTGATATAATTCAACTTGGACTGAAGCAAAATCCAAGGACGTATAAGAGATTTATCAATACACTGGCTTTTCACACCAAACTGGCTGTTGAAAAAGGTTGTCTAAAGACAAGTGATGATATGATAATTAAAGAACCTTTTATGACCCTGGAATTACTGATCAAATGGACGATATTGAATTTTGCATTCCTTGACCTTATGGAAGCCATGAAAGCAAGAAAACTTCTTGTTGTAGAGCTTCAGGAGTGGATTGAACGATTGGATTCTGAAAGACAAGATATGGATATTAAGAGGGAATCCAGGGAACAGACCGGTATCACGGAAGCGCCTTCATATTTAAGGCAATGGGTTAGAGATGATAAATTGAAGGCCATCCTCAGGATAAACGGGGAAAGAGGCGACTCCGGGTTTACTAAGGATAATATTGACCTGTACATGCAGATGGGTGAATTTACTTATGCCACTTTGTCCAAAGCAATAAATGCAGAACCAATCGTAATTTCTGTAAGAGATGAAATTGGCAAGATGGTAAAAATTCCGGCGGGAGTATTTCTTTATGGCGATAATAAAGAAAAGAAGACTTTGTCTGCATATGAAATAGGAATATACCCTGTCACAAATGAGGAATATAAAGAGTTCATCTCAAGTATGCCTGATTGTAAAATGCCCGTTCATTGGGACCAAGAGGAAAAATTATTTCCTAAAGATAAAGGGAAGCATCCTGTTGTAAATATTAGCTTCAAAGATGCAGTTCAATATTGCAAATGGAAAAATGATCAAGAGGATAAGTATGAATATCGCTTACCTTCTGAAATGGAGTGGGAAAGGGCCGCTCGTGGTACGGATGGCAGAGAATATCCCTGGGGTGATGAGTATGATAAAGATAAATGCAATACTGATGAATCGAATATTGGTGATACTACTCCTGTTGATAGTTATGCTTCCGGCGTAAGTCCTAATGGATGCTATGATATGGCGGGGAATGTTTGGGAGTGGACGTCTTCTGATTTTAATGATGAGTCAAAGGTAATCCGCGGCGGCTCCTGGAGCGACAATCTGGATATTGCGCGTTGCGCTTTCCGTAACTGGATCCTTCCTGATTACTGGAACCTCTATGTGGGCTTTCGCTGCGCCAGGACTTTGAAAACGTAGCTCTTTGTTCTTTTAAACTTTTACTCTTTGTCTTGAACTGTGATTAAGGTGATTAAATGATTGGTATGATTAAAGACGAAAAGAGAATCATACTTAATCAATTAATTAGTGTAATCAAAGTTCAAGACCGATTCAACAATCTAAACGTTTCCTCATAAATCCGCTCTCTGGGCCCTACAGCAACAAGTTCTATTTGCTTCTTTTTTGATACCCGGTAAATTATCCTGAATTTACTCACCCTGAAGCTCCTCAGTCCCGCAAGTTCATCCTTTAATGCCTTGCCTGCATAAGGGTCGGTAAGGATTATGTTCAATGAAGCTTTAATCTTCTTTTTAAGGTGGGGATGCATGGTGCTGATTAGTTTTGCGATATCATCAGGGACCAGAAGTTTATGATGTGAAAGAGCCATATGTAGAAGTCTTATTTAAATAACTCGTCAAGTGTGTAAAGTTTTGCTTTTTTATTCTTTAATGAGCTAATTCCTTTTTTAATATCACTCATAAGTGATGCATCGGACCGGATGGCTGATGTTTCTTTTAGACTCTCGAATTCGTCAGGGCTAATCAGTACTGCTGCAGGTGAGCCGTTTTTTGTTATTACAACCTCTTCATCGGTTGAAATGACCTTATCGATAAGTCCGCTTAGTTTCATTTTTGCTTCTGATAGTGACAGGGTTTTCATGATATTGACCTCCTTTCTGGTTGACCAGAATTAAGACTATAATAACATTGATCTCTTGAAAAGTCAAAATGCCAGAATCGTGGGTAAAGCATTGTAAACAGAGGGTGCTGAAGAACGTCTGAACTGTGATGAAGGTGATTGAATTATAAGCATGATTAAAGACATTGAAGATAATAATAATTAATCAGTAAGTCATTATAATCAAAGTTCAAAACAGTTAGCTTTTGACATTTCATCCCATTTCTTATTATCCTTTACAATCATGAAAAAACTATGGGGCGGACGGTTCAGCGAGAAGACGGAAAGCTCGGTTGAGAGCTTTACAGAGTCAGTGTCTTTTGATGCACGATTGTGGAGGCACGACATTGAGGGTAGCATCGC
>PIVU01000419.1 GCA_003354025.1 Nitrospirota bacterium | reverse complement strand
ATTTTCAAGCAACGCACGCCGAATGGCGCTTTTTGAGGCAAGTAGCAACGATTCATGAACCAACATCAGTTTGTTTTATCCCTTTCCCGGCGTTGATGGTAGATATTGAGGATCGCGGCTGCGGTTTCCTCAATTGAACGGCGGGTTACGTCAATGACAAGCCAGCGGTGACGATGACAGAGTTTGCGGGCAAACGAAATTTCTTCAGAAATTGCACGTTTATCGATGTAAGAGGTTTCACGTTTTTCGTTGAGGGTAAGCAGGCGATTTTTGCGGATTTGGAAGATGCGTTCTGCAGTCGCTACCAGTCCAACGACAACAGGTTTTTTCAATTGTTCAACAGGTGCTGGAATCGGTATCTGGGGTATCAGCGGGACATTGGCAGTTTTGATTCCACGGTTGGCAAGATAAATGCTTGTTGGCGTCTTTGAGGTTCGACTTATGCCCAAGATAACAACATCAGCGTTTTCAAGGCTCTCCATATGTTGGCCATCGTCATGCATAATTGTGTAGTTCATCGCTTCGATGCGACGGAAATATTCCGCATCCATTACATGCTGTGCGCCAGTCTTGGGCCGTGATTCGGTGTTTAGATAGATCGCCAGACTGTCGATTATCGGGTCCAAGATTGAAATTGCGGGAATATTCAGCGCTTTGCAGCTATTTTCCAGATATGCCTTCAACTCAGGATTAACGATAGTAAACAGAACAATGCCTGGATTAGTTTCCATACTATGCAGAACACGCTGGAGCTGACGTTGGGAACGGATAAGCGAATAACTATGCTCAATGGGTTGAAAATCGGTATAGTGAGCAGTGACCGCTCTTGCAACGGTGTTCAGGGTTTCACCGGTAGCATCGGATATCAGATGCAAGTGGAAAAATTTTTTTTGCACATTGTTCATGACGGCCTGTCTATCACCTGTGGAGAACGTTTTGATAAAATTTATGTAAAAAGGCCGTTCAAGAAATTGCTGAAAATACCAGTAAGTTATCCACTGAACGATCATCGTTTGAATAAATTATAGACAGGTCTGGAAAACTGGATTTTTGATATCAACCTGAGGATAAACTATGGATAATTCAGGATAATCTGCTATAGCTTCTGCTATCATATTGTTTTTATTTATAAATTGCATAAAGTGAAAATATGCTTTCATTTCCTGTTTCATAGTGGAAAACTAACTTTCCATGTATAAGATATGGAAAATTGATAATCCCCGAGATTCACATACACAACAACAACAACATCTATAGATTCTTAATGATTGAAAAAGTTGAAGACAATCAACCATAGCTGCTCAAGATAAAAATGAATCAACAAAAATCACTGATAAAAACTCTTCTCAAACATGAATCAGATCGTCGACCGGTTTGGATGATGAGACAGGCTGGTCGCTATTTGCCTGAATATCGTAAGCTCCGTGGGAAGGCCGGCTCATTTCTAGATTTGTGTTATTCACCGGTATTGGCTGAGGAGGTAACGCTTCAGCCGTTGCGCAGGTTCGATCTTGATGCGGCAATTCTGTTTGCCGATATATTGTTAATCCCTCATGCTTTAGGACAGAGTGTTTCTTTTCGTGAAGGTGATGGTCCGGTGCTTGATCCTGTCAGGGATGATGTAGCTGTTGCTAGGCTAAGTATGACAGATCTTCAAGTGCGTTTGCAGCCGGTATTTGACACGGTAGATAGACTGTCGGATAGTGTTCCTTCCAATGTTG
>PIVU01000418.1 GCA_003354025.1 Nitrospirota bacterium | reverse complement strand
AGTTCCTTCAGAGCAACGCCTTCATCATTCATAAAGTCAGCATTGCCAAGCAGTACATTTTTACTGTCAATCACTGCCCTGATACCATGGCCGGGGATTGCCTTGAAATCGGTAGAATCCCTCAACTCAATATTATCTTCTTTCGCCTTATTAACAATCGCTTCACCCAGCGGATGTTCTGACCCCTTCTCCGCAGATGCCGCAAGCCCCAATATCTCCTGCCCGCTGACCCCTGACTCCTGCCCCCTTATTACATCCGTAACAACAGGCTCACCTTTTGTGAGGGTTCCTGTTTTGTCAAAAACAATTGCATTGATTCTGTGGGCTATCTCAAGGGCTTCCGCACCTCTTATCAATATGCCATTTTCAGCACCCTTCCCTGTTCCAACCATGATGGAAGTCGGAGTAGCAAGGCCCAGTGCACATGGACATGCGATAATCATGACAGCAATGAAGTTAAGAAAGGCATAGGTAAATGCCGGTTCAGGGCCGATGCTCAGCCATATTAAAAAAGTAACCGAGGCTATACCCATTACTACAGGGACAAATACTGACGCTATTTTATCGGCCAGCCGTGCGATAGGAGGCTTGGAGCCCTGTGCCTCCTGGACCATATTAATTATCTGGGACAACATTGTGTCCCTGCCGATATTAGTTGCTTCGAATTTAAAGGAACCGGTCTTATTGATAGTCGACCCTATTACTTTGTCACCAGCATTCTTTTCTACAGGAATGGATTCACCTGAAATCATGGCCTCATCAACTGAGGAATATCCCTCTTTTACCGTCCCGTCAACAGGGATTTTCTCTCCCGGTCTGACAACAATAATGTCACCTATTTCCACATCTTCTATCGGGACATCCTTTTCCTCTCCATTGACAATAATCCTGGCTGTTTTAGCCTGAAGGCCCATGAGTTTTTTTATCGCTTCTGAAGTCTTGCCTTTGGCCCTTGCTTCAAAAAGTCTTCCTAGAAGTATAAGGACAACGATAGTTGCTGCAGTGTCATAATACACATGGGCAGTGTAACCCTTAATCTCAAAGACCGAGGGGAAGAACGTGGCAATAACACTATATATATACGCAGCCGATGTTCCTACCGCAATAAGAGTATTCATATTTGTTGTCTTATGCCTGGCAGCGGCTATTGCACCTGAGTAAAACTGTCTGCCGACCCAGAACTGTACGGGAGTCTGTATCAGAAACTGAAGCAGATAATTCACCTGAACCGGAATCTCAATTAATGAGGAAAGGCCTATGCGGTCCCATAACATAAGGATAAAAATAGGCACCGTTAATGCTGCTCCGACTATTAGCCTGGTTTTGAGCTGCTGATAGGCGGCCTCTCGCTCCTGCTTTTCCTTTTCGACGATATCCTCGCCCTGTCCAGCCTCCACAATATCGTAGCCCGCATCTCTAACAACTTTTCTGAAATCCCGGATTCCGGCCTGTGCCGGTACATATTCAAGCGTAGCCTTTTCTGTTGCAATATTTACAGATGCAGACAAAACACCGTCCACAGCAGCAAGGGCATCCTGCACTCTTTTCACACAGGCAGCGCAGGTCATTCCCTTTACAGGAAGATCTATTCTCGATATTGAAACCCCGAAACCAAGGTCTTTGATGGTATGAATAAAGTCATCGACAGCGGATATCTCCGGATCATAATAGATGGTCGCCTTCTCAGCTGCCAGATTGACCGCTGCGCTTTCAACACCTTTAA
>PIVU01000170.1 GCA_003354025.1 Nitrospirota bacterium | reverse complement strand
CCGAGGCATATCCTGATATTATGGTCTCCACGGGGTTTCATTGTGAAGAATGAATAGAATGTCACGATGCTGTGAATTTCGGCTGGTGACATGTTCAGCCCCTTTGCGACCCGCTTCTGAACAACCGGGGGCAGGTAGCCGACTATTGCCTGGCAGCGCTGCAGTACAGGAATTGAGCTGCCTGGTTTGCTTTTATATTCTTTAATGACGCGGTCAATTTCTTTTCTCATTGAAGGAGGGAATTCATCTTCTTTTTCTTTTTCCGCAACATCTGATTTTCCCTTGAGCCATTCTACAGCGCGCTCTGTTACATCCATTAAAACTGACGGGGTAAAAGGTTTTGGCACATAATCGATTATGCCTAGTCCAAGCGCTTCCTTGATTGTTTCCTGGGAGGGATAACCGGTTAAAATGACGACACCAACATCAGGCCTGTTCTGCTTTAGCCAACGTATAAGAGAAATGCCGTCCATCTCCGGCATATTAAGGTCGGTAAGAACGAGGTCATAGCTGTTTTGCTCCATTTTGAGTAGTGCGTCTTTTCCGCTTGAGGCCCCCTCGATATTATAGCCTTCAGCCTTCAGGATCATCTCAACACTTCTTATAACAATACGCTCATCGTCTACAACAAGGATTTTAATTTCATCGGCCATCAGCAACTCCCCCTTTATAAATCATTGGGTGAAAATATTTATGAAAAAAAGTCAGATAAGAGTGCATCCCGTACAGCAACTATATGTGAAACGATACAACGCTGTACAGCTATTCCATACCCTCTAGAGGGAACACCCTTGCCAGCCATAATAACCAGCCCTCCGACATGTGGTCTTTGAGTAGTGCAGCCATAACATCATTAACTTTAGTATTAATTTCTCTGAGGTCTCCGCTCATCGGAGAAAGCAGATCAATGCTCGTGCCGGTGCTTGTATAAATATTTGCAAATGCTTTGCCGGCTTCTACTTTATCCATACCCTTTATGAAATCGACATAGGTAAGAGCACCTGACAGTAGCCAGTATCGTAAATCGCAGCCCATCTCCCATAACCCGTCTTTAAAGGGTCTGGCCCATGTGCCTTCTTTATAAAAAATGATCGGATTTTCCTGTTCTCTTAAAGGAACCACTGAGTCTCTGAATTCATCAATAAATGTCTGTCTAAGGATCCATCCCCTCTTGTCAAATACCTTTTTTGCGACATTAATCATGAAGTCGGGAGTGAAGGGTTTTTCGAGGTATTGCTGGGCACCTAGCCTCGATGCCTCCTTGGCATCTTCAAGTTTGGGGTATCCGGTAATGATTACAACATCGGTCTTGGGTTTGATAATCCGTGCTTCCTTAAGCACTTCCATTCCGCTTATATCCGGAAGCATTACATCGGATATAAAAAGGTCGAAATCCTCTTTTGCCAGTTTATTGAGGGCTGCATCTCCTTTGTCGACCGTTGTGATATTGTATCCCTCGGCGCCGAGAATCCTTTTGCAGCTTAAGGTTACAACAGGATCATCATCAAGTATTAATATTTTCCCCTTCTTTTCCATTGATACTCCTCCCGGCTAAAAATTATTTATATAGCTGATTAATACCGGCACTATGTCCTGCCTATAAATGTCGCAAAATGCTTGCAGCAAGAAAACAGGTCTATTTTATCATATTGTCATGTGTATTTAACCACGTACTTATATCATTCTTAATAATTCTTATTACCTCAGGTTCATTTATTGGTATTCCATCAAGGTCCTGTTTGATTTCAGTAGTGTCCAGATTGTATGAATTATCGTTCTTTTTATATTCAAATAGAAAATCAATGTCAGGATTGGACATAATCAGGATTATCATAGTCTGGGTTATATCTCCCAGAGGCCGTCTGTCTATATGATCATATTGAAAAGTGGTCCTGATTGATGTTCCTTTCCCGATTTCGGACTTTACGCTTATGTCACCGTTGCTTTCCCTTGCTGACTGGGCCAGTAGAGGGATTCCCAGGCCGACTTTTCTGGTGGTCCTTGTGGTGTAAAAAGGATCAGTGGCATTCTCAAGCAGTTCTTTGTCCATACCCTTTCCATTATCATTGACCTCAACACTCATGAAATTTGCCCTTGAGTCTTCAACGATCTTAATCTCGACCCTGCTTGCCTGGGCTGTTATGCAGTTTTCCGCGATATCGAGTATATGTAGTGACAGGTCTTCCATGAAAATTTAGTTCCAACCGTTCTTCATTCCCAAACCACTTCCCTTCCATCAATATTCTGAAAAGCTAATGACATCTCTTTTATTGTCGGTTCATTCATGTGAAAAATTGTTGTTCTCTTTCCTATATCATCGGGGAAGTGTGAGTCTGATGAAGATATCCATGCAAAGGACTTATACATTTCAAACGCCTGTTCCGCCTCTGCTCTTGCCGTATTCGGGGACATCTCCAATGCATCAAATTCAAGGTCATCAGAGATGAACCCGAGCTGGGAGATGATGCTGAAGGCATCTTTGTCAATATGAGATGCCGCTGCCAAACCACCCAATGAGTGTATTGTGCTAATAATCTCCTGTGCTGGCAGCATAGTTGCTCCGATCAATAGCTTTTTATTGAAATCCAATACCTCGTCTTTTTCATTTACTACTATCTGCTCGCCGAACATCTTTTCATCGTTTTCACCGGGCAGTAAGTTTTCGTATATTATGTCCTGCAGCTTTATAATATCTTCGGCGTGGTCAAAAAAGGCAAGGATATGCGCTTCTTCAGATGACGCAATCTCCATGCCGGCGAGCACGGTTAATGTGGTGCCGTCGGCTGCTTTTTGGGCTGCCGAAACATTTTCCGCTGAATTGTGGTCTGTAACGGCGATAATGTCGATTCCCCTGTTGAGAGCGATATTGACTACAGCAAGCGGTGACATTTCGAGTTCAGCACAAGGTGATAGACATGTATGGATGTGAAGGTCTGATTTGAATGCTTTCATTTAAGAAGCTGATACATCTTACCGGCGGCTTCAAATGCTGAAAGCGGAGTTGACATGATCGTCAGTTTTTCGGATTCAGCTTTTTGTATGACTGCTTCCTGAGGTTGTTTGCCTCCGATAAGTATTACTCCGGCCAGCCCTGTATGGCCGGCAACAGCCACAATATTGAGGTGTGTCTGGAGCGTTATCCAGACTTCGCCTTTTTTGCTGTTGCCCATAACGTCTGAAAGCAGGTCGCTTACATAGGCGCCTGTTACCTCATTTTCGAGGCCGTCTTTAAAGGTCTTTACTTCTAATGATAATTCTTCAACCAGGTCGTTTAATTTCAAAGTAGACTCCTTATTTTATCAGGCACAGAGTTGAAAAAGGACAAAGTCATAGGTACAACATCTTGAACTCTGTGCCTTTGAATCTCTGCCACTTTGGACCTTCTTAAATTTACGGCAATTTCATTATCATCTCGATTGATGTACCTTCTCCGACAACCGAGTCTATTTTGAATTCATCCGAATTCTTCTTCATGTTCGGCAGGCCCATCCCGGCCCCCCATCCCATGTCCCTTACCCAGTCCGGAGCGGTGGAGTAGCCTTCTTCCATCGCCTGGTCAAGGTCTTCTATGCCGGGACCCATGTCCTCTATTTTGATTTCGATATATGTCGGTGTAATCAGGAAACTCAGACGGCCTGCGGCCGCGTAAATGATTACGTTCATCTCGGCCTCGAATGTAGCTATCGAGGCACGGCGAATAATACCTTCTTCAACGCCGAGTTCAACAAGCTTGCTTTTCAGGTGGCTGGACGCCCCTCCGGCAGTGTCGAATTCCCCCCCGATTATCTGAAAATTGCCTTCAATCGGTTTTTCAATATCTAAAGCCATAACTATTTACCTAAGCAGCTTGGCAATCCTGACTGAAAGAGTTTGCCTGAAGCGGTATACATACAATTTGGTGTTTTGAGCAAAGTGATATTTTTCTCTTTGGCCATTTCGACGATATTGTCAGCTGGCGCTTTATCCAGAACAAAGACAATGGCTTTTATACCGGCCATCTCGGCTGTTCTGACGACTGATGGCTGGGAGAGCCCTGTTATGAGTAAGGAGTTTGCGGTGTGATAATACATTACAGTGCTCATCATATCAGCGCTGCATGCATTCTGAATCTGCATATCCATATCCAGTGTATTAACAATAATGCTTGCTCCAAGGATCTCTATTATTTCATGTAATTTCATTTTATTGTTTGTTCCAACGATTAATTGTGCTTACGTTTTTCTGGAACCGCCGGATTATGTAAATCAATTACAAAGCCTGTTTGAAAGGCATAAAATTTATTTGTCCTTTTTTTCAAAAACTTCGTTTACCGCAGTCAGAAGGGAGTCAGGAGTGAAAGGTTTTTCGATATGGTTGAAAGCACCAAGCCTGAGTGCTTCTACAGCTGTCTCGACAGTGCTGTATCCTGTGACTATAATGACTTTTGTCCCGGGCCATCTGTCCATTACTACTGCAAGTACTTCGATGCCGCTCATGTCCGGCATTTTAAGGTCTAGAAGTATAAGGTCAAAAGACTCTTTTTCAAGGAATTCGATACCGGCTTTACCGCTGTCTGCAAGCTTTACTTCATAGCCTTCAGGCTCAAGTGTTCTCTTGCTGCTGATTCTTACAATTGGTTCATCATCTATTACTAATACTTTATTCATGTGTTAACTCCGTCAGGGGCAGCCTGACAAAAAAGCTTGTACCCTTTCCAAGGGTACTTTCTATTCTAATATTACCTCCCAGGTGCTTGACAATACCGTGGGTGATGGAAAGTCCGAGCCCCGTGCCCTTATCTACCGGTTTTGTTGTGAAAAATGGTTCAAAAAGTTTTGCCATATCTTCTTCTTTTATTCCGCTGCCGGTGTCTGCGAAAACGATTTCAACAAAAGGCTTGCTGTCTTCTTCGACCTGATGGCTTTTAACGGTTATGTCTCCTCTCAGCTTCATGGCATCAGCGGCATTCAGAAACATGTTCAGGCATATTTGCTGGAACTGTGTCCCGTCACCATTTGATATAAACGGACCGTCATCCAGGTCGAGATGGAATTTAACATTATGAAACTTTTCCTGATTTTTTACCAGTTGCATTGTCCTGGTTACTACATTATTTACATTGATATGACCTTTTTCAGCGGGTGTTGCCCGTGCAAAGGTCAGGAGATTTTTTATAATTTTTGCGCACCTCTCAGCCTGCTCAATAATAACATCAAGGTCCTCTGCGTCATCACTCCCGGGCTCGCACCTCTGTTTCAACAGGTGGGCAAATGTCACAACTCCGGTCAGAGGATTGTTTATCTCGTGTGCTACTCCTGCAGCCATTCTTCCGAGGGACGCCAGTTTCTCCGTCTGAACAAGACCGGCCTGAGTTTTTTTGATTTCCTCGGTTTTTTTTGCGATCTCATCTTCGAGTGTCTGGGTCCATTTCTCTCTCTGTTCCCCTGCTGCTTTCAGGTCCTTAATCATAGAGTTGAATGTAGAGGCCAGTACACCTATTTCATCAACGGAATTAACAGCAACAGCTTGATCAAAATCCCCGCCTGCTACCTTTCCCATTCCCTGGGCGAGCTTCTGGACTGGATTTGTAACTATTTTGTAGTTGATTATCCCCAGGAACAGAGATACTGCAAATACAAAAACTATTACATATGCTGTAAGGGCAAGCCCCTGCTTGAACAGCGCCTCATCAAGAAGCGCCAGTGAAAGGTTGGCTTCAACAAAGCCGAGTATCTGCTGTTCCTTAGGATGGACATGGCAGCTTGCAGTATAACAGTCTTTTTCATTGTTGATCTGTCTGATGATCCTTAGTGAAGTGGAATCTGTTTCATCCTTATAAACAGACCATGTTTGCATAACCGGCCGGAGCGCTGCATCACCTTCGGTTTCCAGATGACATCCCGAGCAGACGATAGTACTTTTATCAACGGATTTGCCGAGACTCTCTTTTTTTGAGCCAAACACAATTTCTCCGCTATGGTTGTATATCTCTGTTTTTTGAACACCTTCGGGGGTGCTTAGCGTTTCAAGTACCCGCTGCGTTTCGTCACGCTGATTTGTGAGCATACTATGCTTTGTGCTCTGTTTCGCAAACTCCACAAACGAGCTTCCGTACTTCAATGCTATTGACATGATATCTGATTTTTGTTTTTTGAGAGTGGCAAACCAGAAGATGAAACTTACTACAAAAATTAAAAGACCGGTAGCAATGATTAATTTTGCTGCGATAGATCTGTCAGGATGACGTAGTATATCCTTCATAGTTGTGTATTATAAGAGCATTATTATTTTTTTTAAAGAAGAAAATAACCTGATTTCAACTATTAATATATATAGTGAGACTTTTTGCCCTGGCATTTCAGAGGACAGAGAGTCCTTTGGCTCTACTGTTTATTACAGACCTGCCTGTCATATCTTCATTAATATATGGACGTATTCCGGATTGAGAATAAATAAGTTAAAACACTGGATAAAAAAGATTAATATTCATTGACAGTAATAGATGATATTGTGTATAAAATCTACAATGCCTGGAACCTATATCCCAACAGACTATTTCCCGGTCCTTGTAGTTTTTGTGATGGCTGCTCTAATCGGTCTCGGCGCTTTGGTGGCGGGTCTTTTAGTAAGGCCAAGACGGCCTTATGCGCAAAAACTCTTTCCTTATGAATCAGGCAATCCTCCTATCGGAGAACCGAGATATAAATTTTCAGTGAAATTCTATATAATTGCTATGCTGTTTGTTGTGTTTGATGTTGAAGCCGTGTTTCTTTATCCCTGGGCGGTTGCTTACGATCAGCTGGGGATATTGGGTTTTATTGAAATGATGATGTTCATATTTATTCTTTTAGTCGGTTATGTGTACGTCTGGAAGAAAGGGGCGTTTAACTGGGAATGAGCAACGATAGCCAGGGACAGTCAGGTCTTATTGAAGTTGAAGAAGGCACAAAAATAATACCGGGTTCGAACGTTTTTATAACGACAATGGACAATTTGGTTAACTGGGGCAGGAAAAATTCTCTCTG
>PIVU01000417.1 GCA_003354025.1 Nitrospirota bacterium | reverse complement strand
TGAGGAATGCGATATTCTACTGCAGTCCCTATATTAACAGACCAAATTTGCAGCAGCCTTTCAGTAAAAGTAATTCTCCACAAAAAGACTTCCAATAAAATATATAATAGAACATGTTGACCCACAGCATTCAGATAAGTGACATTCTCATTGATGACAGCAGGTTTTCTTTGCGGGATTATGTTTTTGACGCTGCCCCTGACCGAAGCTGCCACATCAACTCCTTTGATACTCTCGGCATCCTCTATCCTATAATCGTATACGAAGACGACAAAAAACAGCTCCACCTCATAGATGGGAAAAAAAGAGCTATTTTTGCCCTGCAGTCGGGGGAGTCGAATATCCGCGCAAATGTCCTGCCGCAGACTACTCCAATTGCAGATTTAATTATTCTTATCCTCTGCAACAAACGGCATGAAATCGCTTCAAGTGCGATCAACAGGATCCAATTTGTATATTTTTCAAATTCCCTTAATGCAGCAGAGTCATGGATACTGAATTCTCTCTGCATACCCTTTGAGTTCAAACCTCACCGTGATTTTTTCCGCGAATGTGATCGTATTTATAACCTTCCCCGCGAATTGAAACTTTTCTGTCATGAAAAAAAATTATCGCTCAAACAAATGCTCAACCTGTCCTATCATCCTCTTGAGCTGCTTGAACAGCTGGTCAAGTGGAAATCATCAATACAGCTGACTGCATCAATACTGGATGAAATCGCGTCCAACCTGAAAGATTATTTCAAACGGGAAAACAGTTCAATAGAGGATTTCCTGGACGAACCGGATGTCAGGGAGATATTTGATTCGTCCCTCAGTCCCCGTGAGAAAACTGACAAACTGCGCCAGCTGATACATATTAAAAGATTCCCGGTGCTGTCAGAAACAAACTCAAGAATCATGAAGACGATTGAAGACCTGGGCCTTCCAAAGGAGATGCGCATTAAATGGGACAGCACTCTCGAAAATAAAAATATAAATTTAACAGTGGACATAAGCGACCCAAAGCAATGGAATCATATTTTAAAGTCTTTAAACTCTGCAGATGTTAAAGAAGCCTTGGGATCGGTCCTGGAAGAACTTTAGGAATATATATAATATACATCATCCCTGCCTGTCCCCTTCCTCAATAACCGGAAGGCACCTCGGGCATATTCTTTAACCATAATGGAAGCAAACAAGTTAAATTACAGAGACGGCAAGAGTAATATAACGGCAATTCCCAAGAAAGGGAATGTCATGGATACCTGTGCAACTTTCAATGAAAAGTATATCTGCTGCCGTGTCCATGTCCTCAAATCTGTCCAGAACTGCCCCTTTGAATGTTCCTATTGTTTCCTTCAGAATTACCTCAATGACGGAAGTACCAAGACAGTAGCAGATATTGAAACCCTGATGAGTGAAGTCGTCAAAAATATCTCGGCACAGCCGCGGAGAATGTTCAGGATAGGGACGTGGGAACTTGGAGACAGCCTTGCACTTGAAAATAAAACCGCCCAGGCAGAGGCACTGGTAAATAAATTTACTGAACTGCCCAATGCCATACTTGAGCTAAAAACAAAGTCCGACTGCGTTGAATCAATACTTCCCCTTGAGCACAAAGGCAAGACCGTCGTCTCATGGTCACTGAATACGGACTACGTAATTAAGCATGAAGAGCATAAAACGGCATCACTGGATCAAAGACTGGACGCAATGCATAGAGCAGCAGATGCCGGATATTTGATAGGACTGCACTT
>PIVU01000416.1 GCA_003354025.1 Nitrospirota bacterium | reverse complement strand
TAACATATTAATACCGAACCTTCCGGTTTCATTGATTTTCAATACCACAGGGCAATTTCCCGAAATCATAACTCCTTATATTATAAAGAAACTCAAATATTGACATTCCGTTTTGCTCTGTAATACCATATAAACGGCCAAGCCGTTTTACTGGTAATAAGGTCATTTAGGGGACATGAACATGAATAAAACCGATTTGTCTGAGTTCCAGGAGTATCTGCGTTCAAATAGCCTTGTCCAGGAAAAGTATATCCGATTTTACGCTCAATGGGCAAGCAAATTCTTAGCTTTTTCAACTAGAAACAACAATCTTAGCCATGATTTGCAAGTTCAGAAATTCAATAATTATTTGAAGATACACGAGAAAGTTGCCGATTGGCAGGTCAAGCAGGCAAATAATGCCATTACATTATATGTTCATCAGTTTAAGAATAGAAATGAAGGATCTTCTCCCCAAACTGAAGTAGACAAAGCCTGCTCTGCCGGTTCAAATCTCATCGATGAATTACGTCAAGCTATACGTATTAAGCATTATGCGTACAGGACTGAGCGTAAATATATCGAGTGGCTTAATGATTTCTCTTTATATATGAAACAGGTAAAAAATAAGGAGATAGACAGAAACCTGAAATCATCAGACGTAAGAGATTACCTGGGTCATCTCGCCTTAAAAAGGAGGGTAGCTGCCTCTACACAGAATCAAGCCTTTAATGCACTTATATTCTTTTTCCGTAATGTGCTGCAAATTGATCTGCAAGATTTAAACAAATCAGTGAGAGCCAAGCGCGGTCAGAAGTTGCCGGTTGTGTTTACTGTTGAAGAAGTTAAAGAGGTCTTTAAATATGTTAAAGGTGAAAATCTGCTTATCCTCAAACTTATATATGGTTCCGGTCTTCGTGTCATGGAACTTACACGCCTGAGAGTGAAAGATGTTGATTTCGGCGCAAAACTTATAGTAGTGAGAAATGCCAAAGGAGATAAGGACAGATCGACTATATTCCCTGAATCAATCAAAACAGAATTGTTAGATCATTTAAAAAAAGTTGAACTCATACATAAAAAAGACGTTGCTTCTAAACATGGTGAAGTACATCTGCCCTATGCATTATCTCGTAAGTATCCAAATGTTGCAAAGCAATGGCACTGGCAGTACGTGTTCCCATCAGTGAAGCTATCGGTTGATCCTCGTGGCAAAAAGGTACGACGTCATCACAAAAGTGAAAAGGCTATTCGCAGTGCAATGCACAGTGCACTGAAAAAGTCCGGCATCCCCAAGCATGCATCGGTTCATACTCTTCGTCACTCATTTGCTACTCACTTGCTAATGAAGGGCGTTAATATCAAGGTAATACAGGAACTGTTAGGGCATAAAAACATTGAAACAACCATGATCTATCTTCATGTCATAAGAGAGTTGAATGGGGCACCAGAGAGCCCGCTTGATTCACTGGAGCAGGAGGAAGAGGAGGACGAGGAAGAGAAGGAATGAAAAGAGAATATCGAATGTCGAACAGCAGAATGTCGAATGTAGAAGTAAAATCAAAACACTTCGAAATTCGAAATTACCTGTTCGACATTCGATATTCGTCTTCAGTCATTTACAGTTAGTAGTTGGTAGTTAGAGATATGCGGGCTGAAGCCTGCGGCTACCATTAATAGTAGGATGATTCGTCTGATGCATTCATATCCGGGTATACTTTTGATGATTCGGACCAAAGCTGATCTTGCTCTGCGGGGTCGTATCG
>PIVU01000021.1 GCA_003354025.1 Nitrospirota bacterium | reverse complement strand
CCGATGAAATAGCCGATGACAAGAGAAGTAATGATTAAAAAAAGGAAAGTTGTTTTTTTCATTAATCAAATTATACATCCGAGTGTTTGGGCTTGTAAACCCTTATAAGGATATCTTATTAATAAGATATTAACGGCAGCTTTTATGTTACAGTTCATTTGCTATAAAACAATAGAGAGGATTGCCTAATGAAGTGCCTATTCCGACTTGACAAAGACATATGATTTTTTTATTGTGTTCATGGTATGAACAAGCTGGAGGTAACATGGCTGGCGGTATGACATTGAAAATTAATGATGAAATCAGCCGGGAGTCCGACATTATATAGATTTTACAGTTACAATAATCAGCATAGTGAAATATAGTTTAAATTATTCAATGCAACTAATCGGAGAGGATATCAATGACTTCACCTAACACTGTTTGGCACTCCCCCAAAGTGGCTAAAAATAAGAGGCATGGGAAACAGGGCCATAAAAGCTGTGTTGTTTGGATGACGGGATTATCGGCCTCCGGAAAATCAACTATTGCCCACCTTGCAGAAGAAAGGCTCTTCAGTCAAGGAATCAGGACGTATGTTCTTGATGGTGACAATATACGACATGGCCTAAATAAAGACCTCTCTTTCACTCCGCAAGATCGGAAGGAAAACATTCGCAGGATCGGAGAGGTTGTGAAACTATTTGTTGATGCCGGAATTATTGTATTCGCGGCATTTATTTCTCCCTATGAAAAAGACCGGAGTAATCTTAGAAGGATGTTCGACAAAGGTGATTTTATTGAAGTGCACGTTAAATGTTCTATAAAAGAGTGCTTGACAAGGGATCCAAAGGGGAGTTATAAAAAGGCCAAAAAAGGGGAAATCCCCCATTATACCGGCATATCCTCCCCATATGAAACTCCGGTAAATCCGGAGCTTGTTCTTGAAACGGAAAAGCTGGATGCCGATAAATGTGTTGAAACAATAATCAGCTACTTAGAGAAGAATAAAATCATATAAAAAGTAATATTTACTCTGATCTACCGGATAATTGTGCCTGTGAAGTATTAAACTTAGGCTGCGGAAACACGCCACTTTCAAACTGGATAAACCTTGATCATATTGATATGCTAGGTGTAGATATTGTGTATGATGTGAACAACCTTCCATTGCCATTTTCAGATAATGAAATTGATGAAATTTTATGCAATGATATTTTTGAGCATATTGACTATATACCCGTACTGGCTGATTTACACAGGATCCTGAAACCGGGCGGAGTGTTAACCGTCAAAGTGCCCCACTTTAGCTCAAGAGACAACTTCATTGATCCGACTCATATAAAATAATTCTCAGTAAGAACATTCGATTATTTCGTTGCCGGTGCCCGGTATGAAAGAGACTATTATTTTGACTTCAAGTTTGAGAGACTCGATTCAATCAGGATGATTTTTCTAAAGAAGTTCCCGTTCATTTATAATTATTTCATTGAAATATTGGTCAACATGCATGTTCGTATGATGGATATGTATGAATTAACCTTTCTGTCCAGAGCATTCCCCGCTCAAAATATTTCTTTCCGACTAATAAAGTAGATTGTAAGAAAGCGGTGTTTCCCCGGCAGTTAATCCGATATCGGCATGTGTGGTAAACAATAAATGGTAGTACTGTATTACAAATTAATAGTATCTGTGAAACACTCATCCTTGTAGACTGTTGCAGGAACTACTTGACAAAAAAGCATATAATCATTATTGTGTTCACCATATGAACAAGTCCGGGAAAAATGAAGAACATGGTATAACTTTAAAGATCCTCGACGAAATCAGCAGAGAGTCAGATATTACACAGAGGACGCTTGCGAGCAAACTTGATATTGCTTTGGGTCTGGTTAACTCATATATTAAACGCCTGGTAAAAAAAGGCCATATCAAAATTACCAAGGGGTCCATGAACCGTGTAAAATACGCCCTTACGCCGAAGGGGTTTACGCATCGGATTACGTTAACCTATGACTATATGCAATCTTCAATTCGCTTTTTCAAGGACGCCAGAGAAAGAATTGACTCTGTATATAGACAGATGTCTGATGATGGTGTCAGGAATATTTTAATCTGGGGAGACGGTGAAATAGCAGAGCTTGCATATATATCGCTGCGCGGTCTGCCGCTTCAGTTAATGGGAGTTGTAGACGGCAGGAGAAAAGAAGAGGGCTTTTATGGGTACAGCATTTATTCATTTGACGATATTAGCAATTTAAAGTACGACGCTATATTAATTACTTGTTTTAACAAAAAAGAATTACAAAAGATAAAAGACATAGGGATAGAGGAACAAAAAATCTATTCTCTTTAAATAATGATTTCCAGTCTCGAGTCAGTAGGGCCTATGCGCTATTTATCCTGACTCTGACTAAATAGTACCGGATACTAACAACCCTGGTAAGTTACTGAATGTAACCGAAAGGGCGGAGCATGCTTTCTTTACATTGTGGAGATAATATGTGCTGTATTTGGTGTAGTATGAATTTATATATGTAAACATATATAATTACTTTTCAATGAGCCTTCTGCATACGCAGCAAGAGTACATTTATCAAGTTAAAATCAATCGGCAGTACATTGCATTTAATTGGAGGGGTTATGAAGGAAATTATCTTTGGCAGAAGTAAAATATCGACTGAAGGGCCGTGTTATGTGATTGCTGAAATCGGTCATAACCATCAGGGTAATCTTGAAAATGCATTAAAAATGATTAAAGTTGCTGCATTATACGGGGTGCAAGCCGTTAAATTCCAGAAGAGGGACAATAAAACCCTTTATACGGAGGCTATGTATAACAAGCCCTATGATAATGAGAATAGCTATGGAGATACTTACGGTGAACACAGGGAATTCCTGGAGTTTGGCCGTGAGGAGTATTTGCAGTTGATGAAATGCGCTGAAGAAAATGAAGTTGAATTTATGTCGACAGCCTTTGATTTTAAGAGCGCTGATTTTCTTGAAGACCTTGGGATTAATAGTTACAAAGTTGCCTCTGCGGATGTGACGAATACTCCGCTGCTTGAGTATATCGCTAAATTTGGAAAGCCCATGATTGTATCTACCGGAGCGGCAACCATGGAAGAAATCAGGCTGGCATATGAAGCGGTTCTGAAACACAATGATAAGCTCGTTCTGATGCATTGTGTTGCAGGTTACCCGACTGAATACCATAATCTTAATTTAAAAGTAATTCAGACATTAAAGAAAGAATTCCCGGAAGCGGTTATCGGTTACTCAGGCCATGACAATGGTATCCTGGCTCCGACTATAGCTTATATGCTGGGGGCTACAGTTCTTGAGAAGCATTTTACGCTGAACCGGTCCTGGAAAGGAACAGACCACAAATTTTCTCTTGAACCTGAAGGACTTCGTAAACAGATACGTGACTTGCGGCGTGTCGATATTTCACTGGGTGACCTCGAGAAAGATGTCTATGACTTTGAGGTGGAAGCAAAGAAGAAAATGGGGAAAGGCCTTTATACTTCACGGTCACTGTCTGCAGGTACAGTAATAACATTGGATGATATTGACTTGAAGACGCCTACAAATGGAACTCCTCCATATATGATTGATAAGATACTGGGAAAAAAACTGAAATCGGACCTGGAGTATGAGGCTACAATTTCCCTTGACAACGTGGAATAAGCAGAACTATGCCTAACAATCAGGTGACAGCCGGACAGGACTTGAATAAACTCGCCATTGAAAAAGCAAAAAAGATAAAAATGATCGTTTTTGATTTCGACGGCGTATTTACGGATAATCGCGTATTAGTGCTTCAGGATGGAAGTGAAGGTGTACTTTGCAGCAGGTCTGACGGGTTCGGCCTTGACGCAGTAAGGGATGCAGGGGTAAAGATGATGGTTCTTTCAACTGAAAAAAATCCGGTAGTCAGTGCGCGGTGTAAAAAATTGAAATTACAATGCATTCAGGGATGCGACAATAAGCCGGTGGCTCTGAAACAGGAGCTTGACAGTCTGGGCATATCTTTAAACGAAACAGCCTTTATGGGTAATGACATTAATGACCTGGAATGTCTGAAACTGGTTTCTTTACCGGCATGTGTGAATGACTCTTATCCAGCAATACTATCCGCTTCTCTTTTTGTAACAAAAGCTAAAGGCGGCTACGGTGCAGTTAGAGAATTCTGTGACTTTATTGCAGACGTCAAAAGCGGTAATATTTAGTGTTTCAAAACACTAACCACTCATATGAAAAAAAATATTTCGTATAACATGTTCAATCTGGAAAGCAGGGTAGCGATTGTCACCGGTGCATCCGGACAGCTCGGATCCGAGTATGTTCGTACGCTCCTTGACGCCGGCGCTTCCGTTGCTGCATTTGACATCAACTTCAGCAATCCCAGGGGATCTCTCGGAGATGTCAGTTCCGACAGATTGTTAAATGTTGAAGTAGATATTACCGTGAAGGATTCCATTAATAACGGCCTTGAGCAGGTTATTACGAACTTCGGTGTTCCCGATATTTTAATAAACAATGCGGCCATTGATGCGCCGCCTAATGCCGATGAACAGGAAACAGGCCCCTTTGAGGCCTACCCTGAAACATCATGGGACGTAATGCTGGATGTCAACCTTAAAGGGATGTTCCTCTGCTGTCAGATAATCGGCGGACAGATGGCAAAGAAAGGCAGCGGTTCCATAATCAACATATCGTCAATTTATGGGATGTTGTCACCCGACCAGCGTATTTATGAGTATAAAGAAAAGCCTTTTTTCAAGCCTGTAACATACGCCGTTACAAAATCCGGGGTATTAAATATGACAAGATATTTGTCGACATACTGGGCTGGAAAGGGAGTAAGGGTTAATACGCTGACACTTGGGGGAGTGTTCAATAATCAGGATGAAATATTTCTTCAAAATTACAATAAAAAGGTGCCGCTCGGACGTATGGCAGATCAGGACGAATATAATGGGGCGGTACTTTTTTTGGCATCCGATGCATCATCATATATGACAGGATCTAATTTAATAATCGATGGAGGATTTTCAGCATGGTGATCTTATCAAGCTTCGAAAGAGGGGCTCATGGGAAAATATAATAATCTAATCAACGGTAAGTTAGTCCCCCATGTTGGAGACGAATATTTCGAGAATATTAATCCTGCTGACAATAAAGACATAGTCGGCTTGTTCCCCAAGTCCGGTGCTGAAGATATACAGCTTGCCGTCCAATCCGCAAAAGACGCATTACCGATATGGAGCGAAATAACACCTCCTCAAAGGGGAGAGCTTTTATACAGGGTAGGTGAGCTTTTGATTTCCAACCAGGAAAGGCTCGCAAAAGTAATAGTACGGGAGATGGGAAAGACCATGCCCGAGTCAATGGGTGATATCAGGGCCAGTGCAGACGCTGCTTATTTTATGGCAGGTGAAGGCAGGCGTATGTATGGCCAGACAACATATTCAGCACTTGAAAAGAGATGGGCCCTGACAAAGAGAGTGCCTGTCGGAGTTTGCGGTCTGTTAACTGCATGGAATGCTCCGATGGCAATCATTACATGGAAACTCTTCCCCGCATTAATCTGTGGTAATACTGTAGTACTAAAGCCTTCTGAAGATACACCTTTGACTGCACATCTTCTCGGTGAACTCCTGAAGGAAGCCGGCTTCCCCGACGGCGTAGTGAATATTGTATACGGCATAGGTGTGGAAACAGGAAAGGCGCTTGTAAAGAACGAAGATATCGCGATGGTATCATTTACAGGTTCTACAAATGTCGGGAAGATGATAGCAGGAGAATGCGGCCGTCAATTAAAAGCATGCTCTCTTGAACTGGGCGGGAAAAACGGACTTATAGTAATGAATGACGCTGACCTCGATGCTGCCTCAAAAGCAGTTGCATCCGGGGCCTTTTCAACCGCAGGTCAGAGATGCGCTTCAACAAGCCGGGTTTTTATTCACGAGGCGGTATATGATGAATTTCTGGATAAACTTCTTGATGAGACTAAAAAAATGAAGGTAGGACCGGGCACCAGTTCTGATACGAATGTCTGCCCTATCATTAATAAAAGGCAGTATGACAGTATCCTGTCCTATATTGAAGGCGCGAAAAAAGACAATGCCGTGCTATTACACGGGGGTAACGCACTTACTGAAGGCGTTTTTTCAAGCGGCAACTATATTGAACCAACAATATTCACCGATGTTGATGTAAATTCGAAACTTGCACAGGAGGAAATATTTGGCCCGGTACTTGCTGTTTTTAAAGTATCCGACCTGAATGATGCGATTGACAAGATCAATAACGTTGAATACGGACTCACGGCATCAATCTTCACTGCAAATGTAGACATAGCAATGCATACTCTTGATAAGCTTGAAGCGGGCTGCTGCTACATTAATGCGCCTACATTCGGTTCAGAACCTCATATGCCATTCGGCGGTGTCAAGAAATCGGGCATGGGAACACGCGAGCCGGGTACACAGGCCCTGGATGTATTTGCTGAATGGAAAACAATTTATATTGATTACAGCGGAGTTTCTCAAAACTCTCAGTTCAAAACTTAATAAAGATAAATCGAAAGTGCAAGTTATAAATTTTAGAAGGGACAATGGGAAGAGACTAATATGCTAAATATATCATTTATACCTTATAAAGAATTTGACCGTGTTAAAAACTCTGAGGCCGGGAAATTTGATAAATTGAAAATCATAGGCGGGATGTGCCGCATCAACGCTCTCTCTGCAGTTAAAAAGGCCGGCTCCGGCCACCTGGGCTCAAGCATGAGTTCAATGGACATAAATGTAATGCTGTACATGAGCGAAATGAACATTCACGATGTTGGCATAGACAGCCCTGACAGAGACCTGTATTCTTCTTCAAAGGGACATGATTGCCCAGGGCAGTACGCGGTTCTTTTTGGCGCGGGCATTTTGAGCTTTGAGAAACTGCAGATGCTTAGAAGGCTGGGAGGGCTTGACGGTCACCCTGATGTTAAAATCCCCGGTATTGAGGCGAACACCGGTTCACTCGGTATGGGTATTTCCAAGGCAAAAGGAATGGCGCTGGCAAAAAAACTCAGGGGGAACGACGGACGCGTATTTGTAATGACAGGCGACGGCGAGCTTCAGGAAGGACAGATATGGGAATCGCTTCAGACTGCTGCATATCAAAAAATAACAAATATAAATGTACTGGTTGATTTCAATAAAATTCAGACCGATAAATCTGTGGACAATATCATAGACCTCTGTGAACTGGAACGGAAATTCGAAATATTCGGATGGCATGTGCACAGATGTGACGGACATGATTTTGAAGCACTTGATAAAGCATTTAAAAAATTGAGCAGCATAAACGATAAACCCAAGGTTCTTATTGCAGACACTGTGAAGGGCAAGGGTATTTCTTTTATGGAAGGCCCGGCTTCCCTGGAAAAAGGAAGCGGCATTTACGAATGGCATTCCGGTGCGCCTGATGATGACTCATATGAAGCGGGGTTGAAGGAACTTTTGGATAATACCAATGCCTTGCTGAATGAAGCCGGCATGGATCCACTGTCTGTTGAAATTGTGGAGACGCGGGAGAAAAACAGGGTCAGGCTTAAAGACACTGCGGAAAAAGTGGTTAATGCCTATGGTGAAGCACTCGTAGAACTGGGGAAGGAAAGAGAAGATATTGTTGTCCTTGATGCGGATTTATCAGCTGACTGCGGGTTGCGGCCGTTTGAAACAGCTTTCCCCGACAGATTTTTGGAAAACGGGATTGCCGAGCAGGACATGGTATCTGCAGCAGGAGGACTTGCTTTGCAGGGACTGCTCCCGATTGCAAATTCCTTTGGTGTCTTCCTTGCATCCCGTGCAAACGAACAGATTTATAATAATGCTACTGAGAATACTAAAATTATTTACGTTTGCCACTATTCGGGACTTATACCTGCGGGACCCGGTAAATCGCACCAGAGCCTGCGTGACATATCACTTTTCGGTGCATTGCCAAATTGTGTAATAATCGAGCCCTGCAACGCAATAGAGACAAAAGCCGCTACAAACTGGTGCGCTGGTGACACAAAAGATACATGCATGATGAGGCTGGCTATTTCGCCATCCCCGAGAACAATTGAATTCCCGGAGCAATACAGTTTTGAATTCGGCAAAGGGACTGTCCTGAAAGACGGCAAAGACGCCGTCATTTTTGCCTACGGCCCGGTAATGCTTAATGAAACCCTTCTTGCAGCCGAGCTGCTCGAGAAAGAAAACATTTCCCTTAAGGTGGTTGACATGCCCTGGCTTAACAGGGTGGATGGGCAATGGCTTGAGGATACTGCGGGAGACTGCAAATCTATATATGTGCTTGACAATCATTCTACTTATGGCGGATTGGGAGATTGTTTATTAAATGCCGTAATGTCTTCAAAAAAATTGATCGAAAAGAAATTTCAGAAATTGGGAATAGATGAATATCCTGCATGTGGAACTCCAAAGGAAACTCTCGCGTATCATAAACTGGACGGGAAGAGTATTGCTGATATAGTCGGCGAAGCTGTATAATATTGTTTGCAAAAATGGTTGAATCTTACAGGTCTAATGACCCTGCATGTAATACCTGAATAAAATATGTCAAATAATATTCATGATAAAGAAATAGTAATTGAGCCGCCATCCGGTCTCGTACACTTAAATCTGCGGGAACTGTACGAATTCCGGCATATGCTCTGGAGTATGATATGGAAAAGTATCCGTATCCAGTTCAGCGAGCTATATCTGAAGTTTTTCTGGACTTTTGCACGCCCGCTTGCAATGCTTGGTGTTTTTATATTTATAAAAAATTATTCAGGGGCGAATATGCATGTCAGCAACATTTCCTATTCGCTCTATTTATACAGTGGACTTATTATTTGGTTTTATTTCGTTGAATCTACTAATGCAACAGCAAAAAGCGTTGAAAAAGATGCTGCTTTAATGAAAAAAATATATTTCCCGAGGCTGATAAGCCCTCTTGTGCCGCTGGTCTCAAACCTCTATTCCTTTGGGATTTCAGCTATTCCTCTGGTTGTCATGATTATCTGGCAGGGTACTTACCCTGGCTGGAAACTGCTTCTTTTACCGCTGGTTATTTTACAATGCATGATCTTAATTTTGGGAACGGGAACGATGTTTGCTTCTTTTTCACTATTTAGCAAAGATGCAGAGAGATTTTTAAAACTCGTGCTTTATCTCGGATTATTTGTTTCCCCAGTTATTTATTCACCGGACAAGATCCATGCAAAAAGTCAACTTGTATATTTCCTAAACCCGATGGCGGGGACTTTACTGGCTTTTCGATCCTGCCTTTTCAATGACTTCCCCTTCCCTTTTTGGCAGTGGATGTATTCCTTGGCCTTTTCTTTAGTGTTTATTATTGCGGGCATCAGGATGTACCGTCGTGCCGATATGCATTTTGCTGATAAATTATGAAAAACGAAACTGCAATAGAAGTTCAGGGTCTTTCAAAAAAGTATTCTATAGGAACGATAAAGAAGTATAAAAAGAAAGAAATCGGTATCCTTGACAACCTGTTGCTGCCTTTCAGAATGTTGCGTAATATCGGCGAGACCTCTTTTTTCAATAAGAACGATGATTTTATATGGGCGCTGAAGGATATAAATTTCAAGATTAATCACGGGGAAAAAGTAGGTATCATAGGAAAAAATGGAGCTGGGAAATCGACTCTATTGAAAATCCTGTCCAGGCTTGTATACCCAACTGAAGGTAAGGCAACAATTCGCGGGAGAGTCACGTCTCTGCTTGAAGTCGGAACAGGGTTTAATAATAATTTCACGGGCCGTGAAAACGTATATTTGAACGCCACGCTTTATGGACTTGAGCGGGCGGAGATAGATAGTATATTTGATGATATTGTAGAATTTTCAGGCGTTGGAAAGTTTCTGGATACAAAGATTAAATATTACTCAAGCGGAATGCGTATGCGTCTGGCTTTTTCCGTTGCTGCGCATCTCGACCCGGATATTCTGCTGCTTGATGAAGTACTTGCTGTAGGTGATATCGCTTTTCAGCAAAAATGTCTGGAACGAGTTGAAGGACTTGCTTCAGGAGGAAGAACTATTGTATTCGTATCTCACAGTATGAGTGCAATTGTGAAATTCTGTGACAGGGTGATATGGCTTCAAGACGGCAAGGTTATTTATGATGGAGAGGCAACTGAGGCGGTTAAGCTTTATCAGGATGGGCCGTTGTCAGAGAAGGAACTTGACCTAGCGTCCCGTAGTGACCGTAAGGGGACAGGACTTGTCAGGTATACTAAAGTGAGCATATTAGATGAAAATATGAATTTGTGTGAAAATGTTCGGACAGGACAGTGTATCAATATTGCTCTTGATTACAGAGCTGAGGAACCGTATGCAGAACCACCCAGAGATGTTAAGGCATGTATTATTATTGAAGATAATAAACAGAATCGATTGTTTGGATTACCAAGTGAAATACTTATCGCGGATCTTTCAAATATAAAGTCAACCGGTCGTTTTATCTGTAAGCTCAATAGCCTGCCTGTTATCCCTGGAGTTTACGATATTACCATTTCACTTCTAATTGACAGACAACTTGTTGATAAAGTCGTGAGTGCTTATAAACTCGTAGTACTGGAAGATGATTATTATGGGACAGGATTATTACCAAAACATACTATGGGAAGAGTATGTGTAGATTTCGACTGGTTACATGAGAGCCGAAACTAGTTTGGTAAAAAATTAGAAATGCATTTATATATACATTTGATACAGATTAATAATGAAGGAGGTCGTTTTGGCGTTAGGTGAATCTCTCACCAACCTGCTAAGTGACGCTGGCTTTAAGCTGGTAGATATTGGTGCCAGAGGTGGAAGCATGGAAGAGCTTGCCTTGCTAGCTCCTTTTTCTCACTACTATGCCTGTGAACCTGATCCTGTAGAAGCACGAAAATTATCAACTAAACTGAAAGATGAAAACAGATGGCGAGATCTTACGCTAATGCCTGAGGCAATATCATCGAACGAAGGAGAGGCAACACTAAATATAACCAAACACCTGGGATTGAGCTCTCTTCTTAAGCCAAACTATGATCTTATCAAGAGATTCTATACGGATCCTGTTTTTCGTATTGAGTCTACAGTTAACATTCCTACGATTTCTTTAAAAAATGCTTCTGAGCTCTATAGTTTTCAGGATGCCTGTTTTCTTAAAGTAGACACTCAAGGTACTGAGTTAGATATATTGAAGTCAGGCAGCCTATTTGTTGAAGAAAATATTATGGGTGTTTATGTAGAAGTAGAGTTTCACCCTTTTTACAAAGATCAGCCATTGTTTTCTGATGTTGACTCCTACCTGACGGGTCTCGGTTTTTCACTATTTGATTTACACCGTGTTCTCATGCGGAGAGCTGCGTATCAAAGTAATCTTTACTCCCGGCGGCAGGTAGTTTGGGCACATGCGCTTTATTTTAAAGAACCTGAAAGTATTCTCCGTGGTAATGATGATAATAAAACACTTTTAAATGTCATGAGACTTCTTGGTTTGGCATTAGCTTTTGAGCAGTTCGACATGGCTTTAGAACTAGTGACCTCCGGGCGTTCATCAATGCTAATCTCAAATGCTTATGGTTTGCAGGTAAAGAACGACGTGGGGGACTTTATTCAACGTAAGACAGACGATCTTTTAGATAAGGCCAACTTTGATGAATCGCTTCCTAACTGTACAACTCAAATGTATCAAGATAAAAAGAACATTCTTAGGCATCAGCATTACCAAACTTTTAGGTCCTTTGAACGACTTAAACAGAAGTATGCGGATCTTAATAAGAAGTATACGAACCTTGGTGAGAGTTATACGAAACTTGGAGAGAAGTTTACGAAACTAAGAAAGAAGCTTATGAACCTTAATAAGAAGCTACCGATACATAAGAAGTCAATAACTGTAGCCATTGAAAGCATGATAAGAAACTTCTTAGGTAAAGATCCTTATAAATAGAAATAAGTTTCTATCCAACTCATATCAATATAAATCATTTTCTCATGACCTTAACAAATAAATCAGAAGATCATCCTCAATTTATTTTTATTGGCGGTGCCGGACGCTCTGGAACTAGTCTAATGTACTGGCTATTCGACTGGCATCCAGAAATTATGGTTTTTTTGGGGGAGACGCCTGTCCTTCAGAAATACTGGATTAACCCTGAGAGCAAAAGAGAGGAGTATTTCAGAAATACTTTTTTAACCCCAAAAGAAGGAAAACAGGCAAGATTTGTAAATCGAGATGCCCTGGTAGAATTTAATCAGAAAATGTCTAAAGAGGTTAAAGGATTTAACAATCCTACAGATCTGGATATAGATACAAGGCTTTTTCATAATACATATTTGGAATTATTAAATCGTTATAACATACAGTTGCTGAGGCGGATATTTGAAGGATTAGGCAAAGGGCTGATCGCAGGATGTTCGAAATTATCAGAGAGATACGCGACGAAAGAAACAAAATACTTTCTCTTTAAACATCCATATTATACTGAACTTTATGCACAAAAAATTGCATCACTGATCCCAAAGTCTAAATTTATTCACGTCGTTCGTTCCCCGGCAGACCGTTATATTTCTGCTAAAATGTTTCGTGTCAGGCAGGGAAGTTCAAAGGTTAATGGTGTAGATTTTTGCTTTGCACATACTGAAACTTGGATATCATCACGTATTCTTGCAGAGAAGAACCTTGAAGCCCTGGGGGATGGGTCTTATAAAATTGTACACTATGAAAAACTTGTTGCAAATCCTGAAAAGGAAATGCGTAAACTGGCAGAGTGGCTTGGAATAAAATTTACCAACTTACTGCTGAATCCAACAGTATTTGGATCAAATGCCGGTGATAATTCAAGCTTTGATGAAAGAAGCAGCAGGAAAATCGCAAATTATTCAAAAAGAAATAAAGATTTCAGGAGATTCACAAGCTTATCTGAAAGACTTCAGTTTTACTATTTACTCGGGACTACCAAAGATTATCTCGACGAATATGAAATCCCCAATATTAGTCAATGGATGATAAAGTATTCACGGTGGTTGCCGTTTAAGTTTGAAAAAAAAGGAGATTATTTCGACAGAATCAAGAGAAAGACTTTAGATCCGTCGAATATCACAAAGAAGAAGCTTCGCAATATGTTAATAAATCGTCTTCCTTCGCGGGCACGGAAAAAAAATATTGACTTCTCATAAATAAGGAAATAATGAAAAATATACTAAATTCAATTTTCAGGAGACTTCCCAAGGTAGATGATAGAGGTAATACAAACTTGTGGCACAAATTGATTGAAGAGGAATCTGGCTTATGGACAAAAGCAAAAAAGAGAGCTCAAAAAGGAAAACGAATACTTGTCGCCACCAGCATCGGCTGTTATGACAATGTTAATATCTTAGAAAGCTCTTTATCAGCCGCTTTAACATTACGGGGCGCAAATGTGGAAATAATGCTCTGTGATGGTTTACTTCCCTGCTGCATGGCGACAAAAATTGACAATGCTTCAAGCGCTAAACTTATTGAAATGGACAACACGCCCAGATGCAAAAAATGTTTTTCAAAAGGAAAAGCATTATTTGAGCCGTTAGGTATACATATTCATTGGATGAGCCAACTTGTATCAGGTGAATTTTTGCAAAAATCAGAAGAGATTTCACTGAAAATACCCATAGCAGAAATTGATAATTATAAATATAATGGAATGGCTGTCGGAGAGCATGCAATGGCAGGAGTCTTACGTTATTATGCAAGAGGTAATTTGGATGGAGAGCCTTATGCCGAAAAATTGCTGCGCCGTTATTTAAAGGCATCACTATTAACAGTCTTTGCTGTGCAGGAATTACTTAGACGAGAGAAATACGATACAGCTTTTTTTCATCATGGGATTTATGTGCCTCAGGGAATAATCGGGGAAGTCTGCCGTAAAGAAGGGGTGCATGTAGTAAACTGGAATCCCTCTTATAGAAATCAGACATTTATTTTCAGCCATGAAGACAGTTATCACCATACGATGATCACAGAACCAGTAAGTGAATGGGAGGGTATCACTTTCACGGATGAAATGAAAAAAACTACACTCGATTATCTTAAAAGCAGGTGGAGTGGGTCACGGGACTGGATATGGTTTCAGGAGAAGCCAGTTGAAGATCTGACTGAAATCGTGAAAGAATTGGGAGTTGACTTTAATAAGCCCTGTATAGGGATGCTTACAAGTGTTATGTGGGACGCCCAGCTTCACTACAAGGCAAATGCTTTTCAAAATATGCTGGATTGGGTTTGTCGTACCATTGAATATTTTTCCAGACGTCCTGATTTGCAACTCATTATAAGAGTACATCCAGCTGAAGTCAGAGGGCTGGTTCCGTCCCGTCAAAAGATGGTTGATGAGATAAACAGGACTTTTGATAAGATACCGGAGAATATTTTTATCATTCCTCCAGAAAGCCATATAAGTACTTATGCAATTATGGAGAAATGTGACAGCGTAATAATATACAACACCAAGACAGGGATTGAACTGTCCAGTATGGGAATACCGGTTATTGTGGCGGGCGAAGCATGGATCAGAAATAAGGGTTTTTCAATGGATGTATCTTCTCCGGAAGAGTACTATCAAGTTCTTGACAAATTACCTTTAAATGAGGGAATGAAAAAAGAAACAATCGAACGTGCCAGAAAATACGCCTATCATTTCTTTTTCAGACGGATGATTGAGCTGCCGTATGTCAATTCTCCGAAGAAATTCAAGTTTGTTTTAGAGCTTAAAAGCTTGAGAGAGCTATTGCAGGGAGAATGCCCAGGTTTAGATAGGGTCTGTGACGGAATTTTAAACAATCGAAGTTTCATAATATAGATTACGTAGAACCTACATGAGAGGCGGTACTATTTTTCAATGATATTTAAAACAAAGACTAAGGATCATCAAGCTGATAAACTCAATCATTGTACTACAACTATTAACTTTATAGATAAGATTGGAAACTGTAGTGCACTACTGTCCAAGAAGGAATTCAATGCTGCATCCCGTTTAGTAGATTTTCTCGGATTACCTTCGCATCATGATCCACCTAAGAACTGGGATACGCTTAAAGCGCTTTTTTACATTCTTAAGAATAATGATCTTGAGACACCTGTACTGGATGCCGGCTCCAGTGCGAACAGTGCGATATTAAAATGGCTCTCACTTTTAGAATACAAAAATCTGTATGCCTGTGATATTCGTGAAAAGAATACAAGATATGATAAGGGAAGGATTAATTTCAGTGTGCAGGACACAGCCGCTACAAATTATCCGGACAATTATTTTCAAGCTGTTACATCTATCTCCGTTATTGAGCACGGAGTCCCTCTTGATAGGTTTGCGAAAGAAATGCATAGAATACTTAGGCCGGGTGGCTATCTTCTGGTATCAACCGATTACTGGTCTGAATTTATTGACTGTAGCGGTATATTCCCTTACGGAGAAGAAAATCCTGAAATGAAAGTATTTCAACCCAATGAGATTGAAAATTTTTGCAAGATAGCCGAATCCTGCGGTTTATCACTATGTGGCCCTCTAGATCTTAAAACTGAAGAACGGGCTGTACGCTGGGATAGGGTAGACAGAGAATATACATTTGCTTTCATAGCATTTTATAAAAAATAGACTTAGCTATATGAAAATCCTTCTTGTTTAAAAAGTACGTGCGTAACAATTATGAATAGAGTTTTACATATTTTTAATAAAAATGTTTTAGCTTCAGATTATTATCATATGGGAAGCACGCGTGATACTCGTGGAAGATTTGAATATTTTAAAGAACGTGGAATTCATTCAGATCAGTTAGTTCTTAAATCGCGATCAGATGATGTATTATGTGAAAAATTCAAAAATATGGAAAAAGATATAATTTCTAACTACCATGCAATAATTTTTGAGTATCCTCGATATCCAAAATCTATGAAATATTTAAGGAGTAGCTATCCGGAGATACGTTTATTTGTCCGTTCTCATAATGCAGAAGTCTTTCATCAGATGCACTATGCTTTTGCTACGCTAAGGTTTTCATCAAATATAAAAGATTTATTGCAAAGCTACAATCTTTTCAAGCTTGGTTTATCACGTATCACTCTTGATCGTAAATGTTCAAAATTGTCTCATGGCATATTGAGTATTTCGGAGTGGGAGAGCAAAAATTATTGGAAATTCTACGTAAAAAAGAATAAGGTTTTCACAGTTCCATATTTTTTACCGGCAGAATACAATACTATAAAAAAAAATACAAGCCCCAAAAAGAACCAATGTGTATGTCTTATGTCTCCTTTTCGAGGTCGGCTTGTATTTCTTGAAGATGCATTGCGTAATTATGTGCGTTGTATTAATCAAATGCCCGCGAATAAGCCAGACTGGAAGTTTTTAGTAACGGGAGATTTATCATATTACAAATTAATGTTGCCAGAAAATCTTATAGCAACAGGGTTTATAGATTCTCCGTTTGACCTTATGTTAGAATCAACGGCAATGGCTCTGCTTTCCGATTATGGTTTTGGTTTTAAAACGAAGATCCTTGAAGCAATCGAAGCAAAATGCTATATATTGCTAACTGAAAAACTGTACAAGCGTCTTCCTGCGCTGGTTAAGCCATATTGTTTAGTTGTTGACCTTAAGGAGCCAAAGTCATTTAATAAGGCACTTGAATTTGCTCAAAATCCGTTTCCTGATTCAGACACAGGGATAAATGAAGAACTAAAGAAGCTGGCTTTTGAAGGATTAGATAAAGCTATTAACTATATTTAACTTAACAATAGAGGTCGATAAGCCATGAAAATTCTATTTTTATACTCTCATACCCATCAAGGCATTAAGCGTTACCCAGCGTCAAAACGCTATTTCCCGTGGGGCCCTGCAACGGTACTGAAATATCTTGAAAATGACGGCCATGAAATTGAAGTGTTGGATATATATGCAGAGGATCTCTTACGCCCTGAAGTTGAAGAGCGTCTAGATAGTCTGGATTTTGAATGCGCTTGTATTGGCACCTTTGCGTCGATGAATTATAGTTATATTGTCTGGTTAGCGGAGCAAATAAAAAAACGGTTTAATGTGCCTGTTGTTATTGGAGGTATTCTGGCAGATTACCACTATGATATTCTTCTAACTCATAATACAGTTGATATTTGCTGCTTGGGTGAAGGAGAAAATGTAATTGTTGACCTCTTCCGTAATATGGACCAACTATCAAAGGTGAAGGGGATAGCTTATAGGAATAATGGTCATGTTACTGTCAATGAACGCTATCCTTTAATTAAGAATTTGGATGACCTTCTAATGCCCAATTTTGATTTGTGGGATATGGATAAATATATTAATTCAAATCTATGGGCTAATGATGCAACAACAAGATATAATGAGTATCCTGGGGATTACCCTGATATGAATGCTCTGAGCCCTAACATGAGTATTTTCTGTGGACGGGGTTGTCCTTATAAGTGTAATTTTTGTGCTACAAGCTATACATCAATTCGACTTAAATCTATTGACAGAATAATGGAAGAAATCATATTTTTTAAAAAGGAATACGGTATTCGAGCATTTCATTTTTGGGACGAGCTAGTAGTTTATAGTAAGAAAAGAATACTTGCGTTTTGTAAGGAAATTAAAAAGCATGACATATATTGGGATTGTCAGGCGCGCGTAAATACAATCGATGAAGAAATACTAAAGGCAATGAAGGACGCAAACTGTTATTCGATTGGTTTAGGTATTGAGTCAGGTAATAATAAAATGTTAAAAGCAATGAATAAAGGAATAACGCGAGAGCAATCTTTAAACGTGCTGCGATTAGCAAAAGATGTTGGAATGCACTTGAAACTTCAGTTAATGTGCGGGTATCCTGGTGAAACAAAAGAGACATTAGCCGATACTGTGAGTTTAATGAAGATTAGCGGTTTCCCCCCGCGACGTATACTATGGTGTACTCCGTTTCCAGGGTCAAGCCTATATGTTGATGCTCAGAAACAAGGCCTAATAGGCGATGAAAGAGAGTATCTAATCAAGCTAGCAAAGGCCAAGAACCTACCTGGAAGAATAATACTAAATGTTTCTGGACAGTCAGATCAGGAAATGTCTTATTTATATGAATGGGTTCATTTGAAAATGGAAATAAACTATAAGATACAGGAACTAAGGGCAGAGTTTTCATTTGATAAAGTGTCTGCAATTTTTAAGCTGTGCAATAAGTTAATAGTGCTTTCTGTTTTCAAGATGAGAATAAAATTAGTATTACTTTCTATCTTTAGAAAAGATAATGCATAGTTTTTTTTATTAATGCAGCAACACAAAAACAATAATCTCCTATACTTAGTTTATATACTGTAATGAAAGTCTTATTAATCAATCCAAACCGATATTTCTATCCAGGTGCAAAGGGACCGAGAAACATCCTACCGTTGGGAATAATGTATGTTGCCGGTTACCTGGAGGAAATGGGCATTAATGTCAAGATCATCGATTGCCTCCTCAATGAACAGACGGAACGTGTCTCTGATAAAGCTAACAACAGAACGATTCTCGGACTAAGTGATGAGTCTTTCAGAGAAATTATAAGGACTGAACTCCCTGATATTGTAGGAATTAGTATCCCTTTTACAGCTCAGTCAGAGGGGGCTATTAAAGCAACCGAGTTAATCAAGGAGGTTAATTCAGATATCACTGTTGTTGTTGGTGGACCGCATGTATCTGCCAAGCGCAGAGATTTGCTTAAAGAGGTAGAAACGATTGATTACGGTATAGTGGGGGAAGGAGAGATTGCGTTCTATAACTTGGTTCAAGCTATAAGCGAGGATCAGACATGTACTGATATCCCTGGACTGCTCTACAGAACAAAGGGGGACGAAGGTCTTGTTGTGATGGAGAATCAGCCCGAGTTGATTGCAAACCTTGATGAAATACCATACCCAGCCTACCACCTCATAGATTTGGACCGGTTTTTTAATAATAATAAAAAAGGTGTTGTCGGACGATCAATCAAAGGACATAACCATTCAATATCAATGGTAACCAGTCGTGGATGTCCCTTTAACTGCGTATTCTGTTCGATTCACATTCATATGGGAAGGAAGTACCGTCCTCACTCAGCCGATTATGTTGTTAATCATATAAAGTATGTTACGGAAAAATACGGAGTTACACATATTTCATTTGAAGATGACAATTTTAATGTTCAGATAAAACGTTGCTTTAGTATTTTTAATAGCTTGCTTGATGCGGGTGTTGAGATCAAATGGAATACCCCGAATGGTTTGCGTGCAGATATACTGGATGAAGAATTATTGCGTTTAATGAAGAAGTCGGGTTGTGAAGCTCTTACCATAGCTCCAGAGTCAGGCTCACAGCAGACACTTGATAATATAATCAACAAGAACATGGACCTTAAAAAAATTATTAACACTGCTGCACTTTGCAAAAAAGTCGGGATTAAGACAAATGCCTTCTTTGTCATTGGTCTACCGGGTGAGACAATCGAGGAGATGCAGAAAACCGTTGATTTTGCTATTTGGCTTTATAAGAAACACAACGCTACGCCAAGTATTTTTTCAGCTACTCCTCTAATAGGAACAAAACTTTACGATATTGTTGTAGATAATAATTATCTTGTTCAAGAAATAACTCCCGAGAATTTTTCCAGGGCTACTCAACCAATAAGCGGTGAATCGATGATAAAGACTGAAGCGTTCACGCCTGCTGATGTAAAAACCTTAGCACAACAGTTTGCCAAGCGACGTGAAGCGGTACAGCAGGGGAATGAATCTTTCCTGATCAATATCATGAAAAAGTCTGGAATAAAAAAGGTAAGGGACTGGATCAGGAAGTAAAGAGTAATTAATTTGCTATGAAAATACTAGCATTTATACCCGCAAGGGCCGGCTCCAAAAGGGTGCCGAATAAAAATATCAAACTTCTCGGCGGCAAACCTCTTATCTCATATACGATAGATGCTGCTAAAGAATCAGACCGTGTTAACAGGGTAGTTGTATCGACTGACTCTGAAAAGATCGCTGATGCAGCTAAACAGCACGGGGCGGAAGTACCTTTTCTCCGTCCTGAAGAAATATCGAAAAGTGATTCTACAGAGATGCAGTTTTTTTTGCATGCACTTGACTGGTTTGAAAAGAATGAAAGCTATGTGCCAGACCTGATAGTTCTGCTTTATCCGACATCACCCTTCAGGAAGGCTGAGTCGATTGACAATGCGATCGAAAAAATACTTGAACACCCTGAAGCCGACTCATTGCGTTCCGTTAAACCCTGTTCCGAACACCCGTATAAAATGTGGTGTGTGGAAGACGAATATCTTAAGCCGTTTATGAAAGACAAGGACCCCAATACTCACACATCGTCATACCACCTGCTGCCAACCGTGTATATACAAAACGCAAGTATTTATATTACCAAACCTTCCACCATTATCAACAAAAAATCACCGACCGGTGATATCATTATTCCGTTCATTATGGACGAGCTTGAATCAGTTGACATTAATACGCCGAGAGATTTCAAGTTTGCAGAAGTGCTCCTGGAAGAGCTGGAAACCTGATTGAAAATACTGCACGTCATCCCTGACAGTATTTATGACCCTAAGCAGTTATATTTGGGAAGTACCAAGGATATTCGTGGAAGAACCGAATATTTCATGGAACGGGGCATCTCGTGCGATGAGTTGCCTGCAAAGAGCAAGCAAGGATACACAGAAGAATTAAGCAGGTTATCAGAGAAGGATTTGCGGCAATATAATGCTATTGTACTTGAGATGACTTTCTCTCCGACGGCAATAAAATATATCAAAAAAAAGTCGCCTCATTCATTAGTTCTTGTTCGTTCTCACAACGCGGAACTATTGCACCGATGGGACTGGACCCGGGCCCAGGGTTTGACGGGTAAGGGACTTAGGTCACTTAGGCATACATTTATAAATGCAAAATACGATTACTTGTCAGGGAAATTTGCTGATTTTGTTATCAGCATATCACACTGGGAAAATGAACACTACTGGAAACATATCGTAGATAAATCAAAACTTAAATACGTACCCTTTTTTTTGCCAGAATCCTATAATGCTTTAATGCCCAAAGGGATTCAGAAAAAAATGCAATGTGTGAATTTTACGGCATCTGCTCCCAATCCGTTGATCGCCCATGCAACAACTAACTTTATAAAGGCAGTTGAGAATTTAGAGGCCGAATATAATGACTGGAAATTCTATATCACAGGTAACCAGTCAACATATAAAATTAGAACGCCTGAACGAATTAAATGGACCGGTTTTCTTGAATATCCATATCGTACATTATCCGAGTCAAAAGCAATGGTGCTCCTTTCCGACTATGGGTACGGATTTAAGACTAAAATATTAGAGGCAGTTCTCTCGGGTACCTATATTATCATGACGAAGAGACTGCACGATCGTATGCCAGAGGAACTTCATCATTATTGTATTCCCGTTGATACTAATTCAAAAGCATCTTTTAGAGAAGCCCTTGAACAATGTTCCAGACCTTTCCCTGAGGGTAATCCTAACATTGAACTGCGTAAGCAGGCATTTTCTGCATTGGACGAGATATTGAATTGATGAGAAATAAAAAAATCAAATACAATTTTATGGCTGACCGAATCGATTAACATGAAGACTTTTTTTGGGTTTATATTTGCTGAAGCTGTTTTAGGTGATAAATAAAATGCATAAAAGACTGGCTCCTCTCAAGGACTTTGCCAAAAGACATAGTCTGTTAAGGAATTTTTTTAGGAAATATTTTTATAAACCGAAGCAGCCTTCCTGGGCGAATCTTCTGGAACAAGATAGTGAGACCTGGAAAACTGCACTGGAAAATAATGTTAACGGAGAAAGAATTCTAATTGCTACCAGCGTCGGCGGGTATTTAGCCGGAACATCTCTCGAAAGCGCCCTTGCAATTGCATTGACGCTGAGAGGCGCTAAGGTCGGCATACTATTGTGTGATGAATCCCTTCCAGCATGTTTTGCATGCTGGAGAGGATGGTTCCCAAATATAAAACACTTCTCAGATAACGGACCTCAAAAAACAATGTGCAGTGATTGTTTTAAACCCGCACATGATATGTTCAGGTCGCTCGGAATTACAGTCCATCTTTACAGTGAATTTCAGTCTCAATCCGAATTATCTGAGGCGGAGCAGATCTCTTCAACGCTTCCTTTTCATAACATTTCAAACTATGAGAAAGACGGTATTGCAGTAGGTGAACATGCACTGGCAGGCGCACTAAGGTTTTTAACACGAGGTGATATTGATGACGAACCTTATGCAGAAGAAATATTAAGGAGATACCTGAAGGCTGCTCTTATGACAACGAATGCAATGAATAATCTCCTGGAAAAAAATGGATACGGATGTGCTGTTTTTCACCACGGTATCTATGTTCCGCAGGGACTAATTGGAGAAGTATGTCGTAATAAAGGGGTTTGTGTAGTTAACTGGAATCCTGCATACAGAAAAAAATCATTTATATTCAGCCATGACAATACTTACCATCATACAATGATTACAGAGCCTGTAGATCGATGGAACTCAATAGATTGGAATGACACGTTGGAAGATGAATTGAATGAATATTTAAAAAGCAGGTGGCAGGGGACTGAGGATTGGATATGGTTTCATGAAAAGCCTGAATTCGAGATGGGGAAAATCATGCGGGAAACGGGAATTGATCCATCCAAACCCTGTATCGGAATGCTGACCAGTGTTATGTGGGACGCACGTCTTCACTATCCTTCAAATGCTTTCCCGGGGATGTCGGAATGGATAATAAGTACTATAGACTATTTTTCAAAGAGACCTGATCTTCAATTAGTAATAAGGATACATCCCGCAGAGATACGCGGAACACTGCCGTCAAACCAGAAAGTTATGGATTTGATTAACAAGGCCTATTCACAACTTCCTGGGAATATTATCATAATTCCTCCTGAAAGCAGCGTAAGCACATACATGATAATGTCGCAATGCGATACAGTCATAATATATAACACAAAGACAGGTGTTGAGCTTGCAGCAACAGGTCTCCCAATAGTAGTTGCCGGAGAAGCATGGTTGCGTGATAAAGGATTTACAATGGATATCGCGAGTGCCAGTACCTATTTCGAATGTCTGGATACATTGCCTCTCAATAAAAGAATGTCGGAGGAGAATATATTAAAAGCAAAAAAATATGCCTATCATTTCTTTTTCAGAAGAATGATCCCTTTGGATTTTATGAGTCCTACCGGAGCCAACCCTCCATATGAAATAAATCTTTCAAGCCTAAACGATTTGATGAAGGGAAAAAGCAGGGGGCTGGATGTAATATGCGAGGGTATTTTAAAGGGAGGCGATTTTATTTATCCTTCTGAAATCCTTCATGACAAACAGTTGTGCTCTTCTCAACTATAAATAATGATTGTCGTAAACAGCCGATTTTTAACGCAGACCATAACCGGAGTCCAAAGGTACGCAATTGAGATATCCAGAGGACTGAAAAAACTTGATCCGGACATTAAGTTTGTTTCACCATACAACATAGTTCAGAATGAATCGGCCCGGAAACTGGATGTTGCAGTTCATGGAAAAACAAAAGGACATTTATGGGAACAGGGAGAACTTCCTTATTATCTTAAGAAAAACAGCAACCCTCTTCTTTTAAATTTAGGGAACACCGCACCTGTCTATTATAAAACCCAGATAGCCACCATTCATGATCTGGGCTTTATGAGAAATCCAGCCTGGTTTTCAAGGAAATTCTATTATTACTACAGCTTCGTAATTAGCAAAGTTGCAAAAAACTCTCTGAAAATTATTACTGTCAGTAATCACTCAAAAAAAGAAATTGTTGAATTGTTGAAGGTCCCAGAAGATAAAGTCGCGGTGGTTCATAATTCTATTTCTGAAATTTTTTCAACTGTTTTAAAAAATAATCACACAAACCATTACGGGGACTATATTTTGGCCGTCTCCTCAATAGATCCAAGAAAAAACTTTGAACGACTGATAGCAGGTTTCAATAGAATGAAAATGCCTGATATCAAGCTGCTCATTGCGGGTGACCAAAACAGCATTTTTAACAACACAAATCTGCATAAATTAATTGACGGAAATAACAACATCCATTTTTTAGGATACGTGCCGGATGAAAGCCTGGCAATCCTGTATAAAAACGCCCGTGCTTTTATTTACCCCTCTATATATGAAGGCTTTGGCATTCCACCGCTTGAAGCCATGGCATGCGGATGTCCCGTAATAGCTTCAAATACAACAAGCCTCCCGGAGGTTTGTGGAGATGCCGCCTATTATATTGATCCGCTAAGTGTTGATAGTATCGCAGAAGGTATGTATACGGTGCTGACAGGCGAAGCTTTAAAGCAGGGATTAATCCGGAAGGGATTTCAGAGGGTTACATTGTATAGTTGGGAAAAAGCTGCCAAGCAACATATAAAGATTCTTGAGGAAGCCGGTTAACTCGTGAAAACAGCCATTATCCATGAATGGCTTGTTAACTATGCCGGTTCAGAAAGGGTCCTTGAACAGATATTAAAGCTCTATCCTGAGGCGGACCTATTTTGCCAGGTCGATTCTCTTGAAGATAACGAAAGAGATTTTATACTGGATAAAAAAGCCAAAACATCATTTATTCAGAACCTCCCGTATGCAAAACAAAAGTACAGAAATTACCTACCGTTAATGCCTCTTGCTGTCAGCCGCTTTGATTTATCTGACTACGACGTCATTATATCAAACTCCCACTCAGTGGCAAAAGGGGTTAAGAAAAGAAGAAACCAACTTCAAATATGCTATTGCCATTCCCCCATGAGGTACGTCTGGGACCTGCAGGATCAGTACCTTAAAGAAGCTGGTCTGGACATGGGATTAAAGGGTGCTGTCGTGAAGCACATTCTCGGAAGGATCAGGGAATGGGATTATAAGACTGCTCAGCAGGTTGATCACTTCATTGCAAACTCACACTATATTAAGGACAGGATAAAACGGTCCTATGGCAGGGATTCAACGGTCATATACCCGCCGGTTGATGTTAATGCATTTAAGTTGCATGAGAAAAAAGATAACTATTTTCTGGCCGCATCAAGGATGGTTTCATATAAAAATATGGATATGATTGTTGCCGCCTTTTCAGAAAATGGTCTACCGCTTGTTGTTATAGGTGATGGTCCGGACCTTGAAAAAGTGAAAAGCAGGGCAAAAAAGAATATTGAGTTCCTGGGGTATCAGGAAAGTGATGCACTGGTAGGTTTCATGCAGAAAGCAAGGGCGTTCGTGTTTGCTGCGGAAGAGGATTTTGGAATAGTCCCCGTTGAAGCGCAGGCCTGCGGGACTCCCGTTATTGCTTATGGAAAAGGCGGTGTAACTGAAACAGTAGTTCCGGTCAGGAACATGGAAGAATCCAGGGCACCAACGGGAATATTTTTCAATGAGCAAACTATTAAGGCATTAAATGATGCCGTTAACATATTTGAAACCCATGAAAGTAAATTTGATCCTCATGAGATAAGAAAGAACGCTGAAAGATTCAGTGTTGAGAGATTCAGGAAAGAATTTAAAGAATTTATGGAAGTAAAGATTGAGGTTTTTTTTAAATAGAACGTTTATATAGTTGTCAAAATACCCTCTGTTATTAAGCCGTCATTCCCAAAGTCCTTAGTCGGAAATCCAGTCTTTATAGTAGGTTCTGGGTACCCAAACCTCGGGAATGACAAATAAAATCTTTTGCAAGAGACGCATTAGTTATAATTATGTTCCTTAAAATATAACTAAATTATGGTATTGGTATCCATAATTTTTGACAAAAATATGGATTTATGATAGTTTTAAAATATGATCAAACGGCTATATAGTATTGATAAACTCATTAAGCCGAATAAGGCCCTCATTATCTATGGTCCCAGAAGGGTCGGAAAAACAACAATATTAAACGATTTTTTATCACACACTAAGCTGAAGTGCAAACTGGATTCGGGTGACAACATTAGAACTCAGGACATACTGAGTTCTCAGGACTTTGACCGGATACTTGAATATGCATCCGGCTACGATCTTATCGCCATTGACGAAGCCCAGCAAATTCCCAATATTGGAATGGGTCTGAAAATAATCGTTGATCAGATTCCGGATATTATGGTTATCGCAACAGGATCTTCTTCTTTTGATCTATCCGGCGCTGTAGGTGAGCCTTTGACAGGCCGCAAAAAAACGGTCACTCTTTATCCTTTTTCGCAACAGGAGCTTTTATCTATACACAACCGTTATGAACTAAAAAATAATATTGAGGATTTTCTTGTCTACGGATCATATCCTGAAGTTGTTACTGCGCAAAACAGAAAAGACAAAGCTGATGTACTGAATGAACTTGTTGACTCATATTTGCTGAAAGACATTCTTGCTCTGGAAAGAGTGAAGGGCTCTAAAGTGCTTCTTGACCTGCTGAAGTTGATTGCCTTTCAGGTGGGTAGCCAGGTTTCACTTAATGAACTGGCATCTCAGGTCAAGCTTGATGTAAAGACCGTTGGACGGTACCTGGATATTTTTGAAAGGGCTTTTGTGATAAAACGCATAGGCGGGTTTAGCAGAAATTTGCGTAAGGAAGTAGTTAGCAAGGCCAAATATTATTTCTGGGACAATGGCATCAGGAACGCTGTAATATCCCAGTTCAATCCTCTTGACAGCCGAAACGATATCGGGATCTTATGGGAAAATTTTATAGTGACCGAACGGATTAAACGATGTGACTATCAAGGCATGCACGGATCGTTTTACTTCTGGAGAACATATGACGGGCAGGAGCTTGATCTGGTTGAAGAGCGGGAAGGCAAATTGTTTGGTTATGAGTTCAAGTGGTCTGACAAGAAAAAACGAAATGCCCCTAAAGACTGGAGCGGCACCTACAGCAATGCGGCGTTCAAGATTGTAGACAGAGAGAATTATCTTGATTTTATTGTCCCATCATAAGATTTTGCTTATCATTTCCGTGAGTCCCCTTCTACATTAATATCTATATTATGACCCGGCAAAAAGTAATTGCCGAAAATACCTTTCTTCTTTAAATTGAGCACAAGCAATTATGTAACTCAACAGGCGTGAGCTTTGCCTTCTCGAGATTATTTTCTTGACAAAACAATTCAGCCTGTGATAAAAAAGTTCATCTTTTGGGGATATGCTGAAATTTATAATATGAGTAACGATTTTATATCCGACTGAAAATAAACAAATTGTTACTACAACACCGTCAAGAACAAAGTGGTTGTCAAGCGGTTGCTTATTGAATAATCGCCAGCTACTTTTACCTTAGAAATAATTTAGTCGTAATAATTAAGCCTGTCATATCAAGGGAGATCGGGTCATGCGATATAATCATGTATTATTTGTTTTTCTACTTATTATATTCGGATTAATTAATAACACTTATGCTGACACGTTAACATGGACAAACGGAGGTGGTGACAACCTTGCCTCAAATGCTGAGAACTGGTCGGCCGCTGTTGTTCCACAAGACGGGGACGAGGTCGTATTTAATAATACATCTGACGATTGCGTGTGGGACCTGGCTGTAACGCTTGATAGTCTGGATATACAGGCTGGATTCAGCGGAACAATTTCGATATCGTCCACATCAGCATTAATACTCGACAAAACGATTGTATGGAACGGCATGGGATCGAACAAACTTGCATCTAATCCCTCTAACTGGTCAGGCAATGTAGTCCCGCAAAGTGGAGACAAGATAGTGTTTAATGATTCTTCATCTAAAGATTGCACCTGGGATATTAGTATTGCCCCTGCACTATTCACTACTACATCTGCATATACAGGAACAGTAACATTAAATGAGTATTTATCAATAACAGGAAATTTAACAGTAGCGGCAGGGACATTGAATCTTAATGATAATGATCTGCTCGTTTATGGATATTTTTTAATAGGAGCAGGTGCTACAGTCAGGGCGACATCCTCCACTATCGAGGTTAAAGGCGACTGGGCCAATGGAGGAACTTTTGTTCCTGATACTTCAACTGTGATCCTGAGTGGATTTAATCAGACTATATACGGCAATACTACTTTCAATAATTTGATCAAGACCATAACAGTTGCCGACACATTGTACTTTGAAGCCGGAAGTACACAGACAATTGCGACCAGCTTAACACTACAGGGATTTGCGAGCAATCTGCTTTCTTTAAGAAGTACTGTAGAAGGAGAGTATTGGTACATAGATCCGCAGGGAACAAGGAACATATCGTTTGCAAGTATTAAGGACATGAAGAATATAAATTTCGTCGATGTAGTCCCTCTTAATTCTGTTGATGATGGGCATAATGATGATGTTACTTTTGGGGGGAGTGAATGTGTTTGCTTGGAACGAGGGTTTATATCAGCATTGGTTTTATGGGATGAGGGGGGTGCGATATGTTGAAAGGCAGGGTTCAGGTTATAGGGTGCAGGGTAGAAAGACAGGGATCGAGGGTGAACGGCATTTTATCCCCCTTTGGCAAAGGGGGATTAAGGGGGATTTTGTGGATAATATTTCTTTTGATATCACCTCTTTTTATCGCTCAATCAGTATATGCCTCTGTTGGAAACAGCTCTTCTTATTCCAGAGTACAGAGTAGTGTAGTTATTGCTGACAGTAGTGTTTCTTATAATTCAAATAATAATACTGATGAAGTAAGTGTTGCGGATGAAACAGGTAATAGCTCATCTAATATGAGTGAACAAGGAAAAGCTAATAATAACTCATCAGAAGAACCTGTTGATGAGAGTGTTGTCGAAGATTCCAATGAGACTGTCGATAGTGAGGCAGCTGCGGCTAGTTCAATAATGTCGGGAAGTATTGGGGTTGGGGCAGTTGATGTCGTGCAGGACTTGATTGTTAATCAGGTACAAATAGTTTCGGTAGGAAACTCAGGTGCTGCTGCAACAAGTATCCCAATTATAGTTCCCTCTGGCAGAAAGTCCATACAGCCTAATATATCCCTCCAATATAATTCTAGTAAAAGAAATGGATGGATAGGAGTCGGATGGACTATTGACATGGGGTCTGTTGAGAGAAATACTCGTCGGGGATTGGACTATGCATCGGAAAATTATATTTCTTCAACAGGAGGTTCTTCAGGTGAATTTGTCAGAAATGTTTATTGGGATAAGATAGTTGACGGTAAAGACTATGAAGGGTATCAGTTACGAATTGAAAGTGCGGTTTCGCAGCATCATTTCATCAGGTCAGAAGACAGATGGGAAATTACTGCAAAGAATGGAACTAAATATTACTACGGTAGAGACCCTTTCACGCAGAATGTGGCAAGGTTGGATAACAATTATGGAACATTCAAATGGAGTCTTGTAAGAGTTGAAGATATTCATGGAAATTACATGAATATAACATATTGGAAAGATGCCACTGATACTAGCAGTGATATTTATCTGGATAAAATTGAATATACGGGAAACAGAATCAACGGGACAGACACATCTCATGAAATTAAGTTTCACTTAGAATCAGGGGTACGTGATGATGCTGTTCCGATGTACACAATTAACTCTAGAAAAATAACTACTAAAAGACTTAAAACCATAGAAGTGCTATCAGTTGGAAATCGTGTTAGGTCATATGAATTGGCTTATCATCCGTATAGTATAAGTACAGGCCGCACTCTGCTATCAAGCGTGCAGATGTATGGAAATGACGATCAGATTTCTTTGCCTGCTACAACATTTGAGTGGTACACAAGTCAGAATGGCTTTGAATATGACAGACGTGCATATTATAATCAACCATTGATATATTCTATGGAGCATAGTTCCTTTGCAGATGTTACTGGAGATGGAAAAGCTGATGCAATATTCTGGGATGGTTCGGGCTCTCTATATATAGTTCCTTCAGATGGAACAGGCTTTGATTATGAAAGTCGAGCATATTACAATCAGCCGTTGATATATTCTATGGAACATAGTTCCTTTGCAGATGTTACTGGAGATGGAAAAGCTGATGCAATATTCTGGGATGGTTCGGGCTCTCTATATATAGTTCCATCAGATGGAACAGGCTTTGATTATGAAAGTCGAGCATATTACAATCAGCCGTTGATATATTCTATGGAGCATAGTTCCTTTGCAGATGTTACTGGAGATGGAAAAGCTGATGCAATATTCTGGGATGGTTCGGGTTCTCTATATATAGTTCCATCAGATGGAACAGGCTTTGATTATGACAGCCGTGCCTATCACGAGGAGCCAACAATATATACAATGAACTACAGCGCCTTTGCAGATGTGAATGGAGACGGAAAGGCAGATGCAATATTCTGGAGCGGTGAAGGTGTGCTTTACGTAGTTCCTTCAAATGGCTCTGAATTTGATTATTATAATCGCAAGCATCATAATGCGCCAGGAATATATGATACTCATAAGGGTGCTTTTGCAGATGTGAACGGGGATGGAAAAGCAGACGCGATTTTCTGGGATAATCTTGATTTTGGGAACCTCTATGTCATTCCATCAAAAGGTACAGAATTCGATTATGAGCACCGGGAATACCATGAGGGCTTGGGAATATATAATATGGAGCATGGTGTCATTGCGGATGCTAATGGTGACGGGAAAGCAGACGCGATTTTCTGGGACGATAATGGCAATCTTTATATGGTGCCATCAAAGGGTGCTCGTTTTGATTATAACAGTCGAGCCTATTTTAATGCTCCTGGTATATTTGACATGGAGCATAGTACTATTGCTGCTGTTACTGGAGATGGTAAAGTTGATACAATATTCTGGAATGGGCTAGGGGATTTATATGTAGTTCCGGCATATAGTCCATTACCAGATCTCTTGTTAAGAGTGTCTAATACTGTCGGTGCCACCACAACCCTAGAATACGAACCATCATCAACATACACAAACAACCTCCTCCCCTTCATAGTCCAGACCTTATCAAAAGTCTCGACCAACGATGGAAACGGCAACACATCGGAAACCACCTACAACTATTCCGGCGGATATTTCGATCATGCAGAAAGGGAAT
>PIVU01000415.1 GCA_003354025.1 Nitrospirota bacterium | reverse complement strand
AGAGCAATCAGAAGTATTGCCAATATACCTGCAATCGTTACGCTTGTACTCATGAGAGTATAGTGTCTGCTTATCCTTTCAATGGCGCCTGGATCCAGACCTTCTGCTGACAATGTAACCTGGATTACGTTGAGAAATATTGCGTTAGCAGCTATACCGCCAAGGGACACAACAAGGAAAAATGAAACCAGCAGATTGTTCCTTAAGTTTGACTTAAGCGGCTTTATTTCATATGGTATTTTTTCTGTCATTTTCTATAAAAGCGTAATAATATAAAAACCCGCAAAGAACGTGGCAGTAGCCGTCAAAAATCCGGCAAAGGCCATTATTATTGCTTTGCTTCCATTGTTGCTAAGTAATTGCCTGATGTCAGCATTAAGACCGATAGCAGCAATTGCTACCGACCATGAAAAAGTATGTATAGCACTTAGATAAGGTGTAATAGTCATAGTGAAAAATGTATACTGCTTTGTATAAAACCACGTTCCGATCAGTCCTGCAGCCAGAAATGCCCACAGAAACCAGGGGACATAGAATTTGTTTTTCATCAGACTTGCAAGAAGTGGAATAACGATAAGCAGTCCAAGATATCTCAGGGCTTTGACTGAAAGAGCCATATCTATCATTTTATCTGTCGGCATATCTTTGCTCAAAAACGGGACAAACTGGTTAGATACTTTTACTAAACCTGTAAACTGCAGGACCGAACCGGATGCCAGGCAGTGCGTTGAACAGGAGATATTGAGAAAGGCCGCTATAAAAGGCAGTATCAGTGAAAAACCCAGAAGCGCTGCCAAAGCTACTGCGAGAAGAGAAACTGAGATGTCGTCCGGGTCAGCCTCAATTGCAGGTGATGTAATGGCTATGGCAGAGGCACCGCAAATGGCTGAGCCTGCAGCGGTAAGATAAGTGATCTGTTTTCTCTGTCCAAGCAGTTTGCCAAGTAAGAGAATTACGGCAAAATACATAACAATGACAATTATCACAAGAAAGATGATGCTTCTATCGACTTCCGCCAGCTTAGCGAAATTCAGGTTCTTTGCGCCGTAAAAGATTATACCAACGGGCAGAAAGACCACAGGCGCAAATTTGAGACCTGAGTTGAATTTACTTTGTTCACCGATGAATGATCTTATGATGATTCCGAGAATTAATGCGATAACAAGTGAGTCGGCAGCCGGGTAATTGATTACTGATTTAATGCTATAGGCAAACGTTCCCACTACGATTGCCAGTAAAAGTCCTGATGACACTCCGGATAGAGGATTTTTTTCAAATGTCATTACTAGAGCCTATTATCCCTAATTAAATTAACATGTTATGACTGCTTAAATGATAACCATACAGTCAATGTCCCATATTAATATATGTAATACACCTATCGGCATTCACATGAAAATCTTAAATATTACTATAGATGCGGGCTTTTACAGATTTGACTCGGTGGAGTATTCTGATAAAATTCTCATAAAAAGGATAATTATGATATATGTCATAGATACATATATTAATAGTGCTTAGAATTTGATTAACAATTCCTTATCAGCAACTAGTTGATTATTATGATGAAAACATTATGGATATTAATATAATCTCAACAGTCATTAACGAGATAAATATAAGGAGGCTTAAATGAGCATGAATGCAATCGCGATAGCACAAAAAATGGAAACTGACGCAATCCGGTTTTACACGGAAGCAGCAGAAAAAACCGGATATCCCGCGGGAAAGAAGATGTTCGAAACTGTTGC
>PIVU01000414.1 GCA_003354025.1 Nitrospirota bacterium | reverse complement strand
CTTTATATGGGATGATCGAGTCCGCCCTACTGTGGTACAACCTATATACTGAAGTACTACACAAAGAAGGTTTTGTGATTAATCCGTATGACAAATGTGTTGCTAACAAGATGGTTGACAACAAGCAGTGCACCATCGCATGGTATGTTGACGATAACATTCTCTCACACGTGGAACCCACAGTAGTAGACGGTGTCATCAATAAGATCGAAGAGTACTTCCCTGGTCTAGTGGTAGAACGTGGTAAGAAACTCAACTTCTTAGGCATGGAAATTGAATTCATCAAAGAAGGAAAGTTAAAACTTGGCCTAGTCCAATACTTAACTGGAATGATTGAGGACCTCGAAGAAGCACTGTTGCCATATGGAGAAGATCTAGATCGTGAATACCCACACCCTGCAGCAAAATGGCTTTTTACAGTAAAACCGGATACCACCGACCTTAACGAAGTAAAAGCCGATATCTACCAAAAATTCGTTGCCAAACTTATCTGGGTAATGAAACGTGGCCGACAGGATGTCGAGCCAACTGTATCTTTCCTTTGTACCGAAGTGAAAGGACCCGACAAAGACGACTGGCACAAGTTCAAATGTCTCATGTGTTGGATCAAGGCCACTAAGGACGAAGTCAGAATTATCGGAGCAGACGATTTGCTCAATATGATCGTAATGATCGATTCTGCTCATGCAGTACATGGTGATATGAGGGGACATACTGGAGGTATTATATCATATGGAACCGGTATTATCGATCAAAAATCTAGCAAACAAAAAATGAACACTCGAAGCTCAACTGAAACAGAGCATGTTGGTACCAGTGAATATCTCACCAAACCAGTTTATTTTGAATTATTTATGGGAGCACAAGGATATAAGCCCCACACAATCTTAGCAAAAGACAATGAATCCGAAATCAGAATGCTAGTCAATGGAAAAGCATCATGTACCTCGAATTCAAAACATGTCGCAATAAAATATTTTTGGTGTACCGATCGAATCAAAAATGGTAACATTTCGGTACAACATTGCCCAACTGAGAAAATGGTTGCAGACTACATGTCCAAACCCCTACAAGGAAAAATATTCCATACATTCAGGAATGTAATCATGGGATGGACACACATATCTACGTTGTTTGCCTATTTCAATTTAACTGAGGAGCGTGTTGGAAATAACGGTAATTCGGCAGTTAAACCGAAAGAACCAAAACTAACGTATGCGGAAGCAGTCAGAATAAAGGACACAGTGAGGACGCAAAATGAACTGATAGCCAAGAGAAATGATCCATTGGATCATTAAAAAGAAACAATCCCGTTTCAATAATATTAACAAACAATCTTTATCTGAAGACCAAGTCTCTTCCCTCTCGCCTCCTAATAGGATATCCAACGTCTCAACGACACCGGATAAACAGAGTACCAAAGGGATCTGATTTCTAACATTGTTTCTTTTTAAATTACAATACAAAACCTATCCACCGACAAGCATCGCTAAAACTGTCCATGAAAGTATCTGACCTCGTAGCAAAACTTCAACAACTACAGATCGAACAAAATAAGATACTCGACCAGTTAGCAGGTACGCACGAAGCCGCTGAGAGGAAACCCAGCGAGGGCGAAAACCTTCACGTAGGAGATCACGTAGTACTATTAACGAGTGGAAATGATTCGGTGGTGTTGGAAGCATTACCAAATAGTGTTATAGGTCGGTGGGGCAACCCATCAGCCATGGTGTTGTATTAGATCGGAAGAGC
>PIVU01000169.1 GCA_003354025.1 Nitrospirota bacterium | reverse complement strand
GTATAGTTATTTAGTTTAAAGAAGAGATGAAGTATTATCAACTTACAGGTCAATAGTGTACATCCTCATTAATAAGAAATGTTGCGATTTTGAAATATTCCGGCTGGTATGGTAGGATTTATTAACTTGACCACGATATTCACGGAAAAGTCTGGAGTTCACCTGCACCGTTCCTCTAACTGCAAAGCAACCCGTTCCGGCCTATTTCAAAATATTTATTGTTAAGAATAAACCTAATATTTAATATTGTAAAGACAATCTCTGTGTATAATTTTCCTAATATAATAAGGATATACTAATAGATCACAGAGGCAGACAGAAAAGGAGATAATATGACAATATCAAAAGACAAAAACGTATCTATTGAATATACGCTTAAACTGGACGATGATTCAGTGGTTGATACAAATGTGGATGCTGATCCATTAACATTTGTATTTGGCGCCGGCCAGGTTATTCCAGGGCTGGAAAAAGCGCTGGAAGGAATGAAAGCCGGTGAAAGCAAAAAAGTCACCGTAACAGCTGAAGATGGATATGGAGAAAGCAACCCCAAAGCTCTGGTAGAAGTTGAAAAGGATAAAATCCCTGAAGACGCATTAAAAGTCGGGGCCATGCTGCAGGGGCAAAGCGCTGACGGTGCTGCCGTTTATGCACGTGTCGCAGAAATCAAGGAAACAGCAGTAGTTCTTGACCATAATCATCCTCTTGCAGGCAAGACTCTGCACTTCGATGTTAAAGTTGTGGATGTAAGCGATGCACCAGTAAGCAATCCTGCTTCATGCGACACAGGATCATGCACCACATCATCATGTACTTCATCAGCATGTGATTCAAACGCAAAAGAATAATCCTGATTTTATTGAAACATATCAAAAGCATTTAGATGTCCGAAGAGTCTTCGCCTCAGGCAAACCGCCGGGGCGAAGAGAATGCTTTCTCTTTTCACTTGAACCCTCGACCCCTTGAATCCTTGAACCCTTACTCTCAGAGTATCTACGCTACCTTATTCTTACCCAGCCCTTTTGCCTTATACAGCCGTTCATCGGCTTTTACCAGAAGGTCATCAAGGGATGTACCGTCTTCGGGAAATGTGGCTATTCCGAAACTTCCTGTAACCCTGACTTTCCTGTTCTTTACAACAGTGAACTCCATGCTTTCAATCTTCTGACGAAGCCGCTCTATGGTGCCGCTGGCAATGGCATGTTTGGCATCGGGTAGGATAATCATAAATTCATCACCGCCATACCGGCCGACGACATCCAGGCTTCTAAACGCATCGGTTATAAGGCAGGATATTGATTTCAGAATTATATCTCCAGATACATGGCCGTATGTATCATTAATATGTTTAAAGTCATCAATATCGGCTATTACTATTGAGAAATTAGAGTCAAGCCTTTTGCTGCGCTCAATCTCTTTGATCATAAAACCGTTTACAAATCTCCGGTTGTAAATATTGGTGAGAGGATCAATGGTGGACAATTTTATGTCCTCTGTTATGTCTCTCATTATAATATGGAACCTTCCCTTCTCAATACCGAAAAAAGTTTTGATAAAAAAGCCTGATAGCTCAAAGATTTTCTCACCAATCTTAATTTTGAAGTGTTCCACCTTGTTTAATTTTGTCAATGAAGTATAGACCTTGTCCCACTGTTCAATGGGAATCAGTTTGGTTATCGGATTGTCAATAATATCTTCACTGAACTGGTTTATTACCTTGTCATTGGCCCATACGATAAGCTGCTCTTTCCCGGTATCAGTCACCTCAATAAGCATTTCAGGGAGAAGGTTCAGCACTTCCTTTGCACTCTGCAGTTTCCTTTCAAGAAACCTGTTATAATCACCTTCAAGATTTTCAATGACGTCCCGGATTGTAACAATGTCAATCGGAAGTCCTTCACTGTCCACAACTACAACTCTTCTAATCTGTTTATAGTTCATTACTTCAACGACTTCCGCCAGAGGAGAATCAACAGTAGCCGTATCGACCGGGCCTGACATATGGTTGCAGACATTGTTGTCAAGCGATATTTTATTGCTGATGATTCTCAGGATGTCTTTCTCGGTCACTATTCCGCTCGCTCGACCGTTCTCCAGCACTATCACCGCGCTTATTTTATTATTCACAATTTTCTCAAGGGCATGCTTAATCGAGTCCTCCCGGGCTACACTGATTAAATGGCTGGACCGCTTAATGATGTGCTTAACTTTAATGGTAAGACGGTAGAAATCCTCTTCAATATATTTCAGCAGGTCCTGAAGGGTTACTATTCCGAGAAAGTTGTCCCGTTCGTCAATAACAATAACCCGCCTGATATTATTTTCCAGTGCAAGGTTCAGGGCATACCCGATGGTCCTGTCACCCCTTGTAGTAACAAGAGTCTTTTTTGCATATTTTTCAACTTCATCATTGAGGTCCGCCCCGTCGTATACTATCTCGACAATGTCCCGCTCCGTCAGAATACCGAGTGGCCGCATGTTATCCAGAACAACAACCACGCCCTTCTGGTTTTTGTCCATTAACTCAACAAGACTCCGCAGTGAAGCGGAACTCTCCACATACAGACCATCTTTCTCGGCAATTTCTTTTAATAAAAGATTCAGCATTCACACTCCCCTTTATCAAGCATACTGCTCCCTGTATATATATATCGGAACAGTCAAATTAATTCTGTAGGGTATTATAAAGAGAGTAGGTCATTGACCTAATCAATAAATTAAGGGGATGGCTGGTTACTCATTCAGCAGTCTCAACTGCAGGCAATCTTATTCTTGCCAAAGCTTTTTGCCTTATATAGTCTTTCATCACTGGAGATGAGTAAATCATCGGACGACATGCCGTCATCAGGGTAGGTTGCTATACCAAAACTGGAGGTTATCTTCACAAGGTTATTCTTAGTCACAGGAATCTCACAATTCTCAATTTTAATTCGTATTCTGTCAATAATGCTAAAAGCGGTATCACTTGAAGCTTCCGGCAATATTATCATGAACTCATCACCGCCATACCTTCCTACGACATCGAGATTTCTTACTGTTGAGGCTATTATCTCTGAAAAGGCCTTCAGCACGATATCGCCGGACAAATGTCCGTAATTATCATTAATTTGCTTAAAATCATCCATGTCGCAGATAACTATTGAAAACTGTTTATTGGACCGGCGGCTTCTTTCAATTTCCTTCATCAGGAATTCGTTTATAAAACGTTTATTGTAAATATTAGTAAGGGAGTCAACAGTAGACAGGCGGACATCCTCGGTGATATCTCTCATTATAAGTTGATACCTGTTCTTTTCCATTCTGCTGTCTGTGTTGATGTTAACGCCCGAGATTTCATAAATGAGATCATCTTTTTTGAGCTTAATATTCTCTATCTTATTCAGTTTATTTAGAGTAGAGTAAATAGTTTTCCAGTTTTCAGGGGGCAGAAAACTGGTCACATTCTTGTCCAGTATCTCTCTTCCAAAACGGCTTAACACTTTGTCATTGGCCCAAATGATCAGCTGCTCCTCACCGGTATCGGTAACTTCAAAAAGCATTTCAGGGAGCAAATTCAGTATTTCCTTTGCACTCCTCAGTTTACGCTCAAGAAAATTACTGTAGTCACCTTCAAGGTTGCTTACCACATCTCTTATTGTCAGTATATTGATTGCCTCGCCCTCTTCGTTAACAATGATGATTCTGCGGATATTTTTGTAGTTCATTACTTCAACAACATCAACCAGGGCACTGTCGAGATTAGCTGTATCCACCGGACCTGTCATATTATTGCCGACAGTTTCACTGAGGTCCACCTGTTCGGAGGCAATTCTAAGGACATCCTTTTCCGTTATTATGCCAATAGGTTTCCGGTCCTTCAGTATCGCAACTGCGCTTATCTTATTATCAACCATTAATTTCAAAGCATTGTACAGAGTTTCGGAAGGTTCCACACTCACCAGGTTATTGAAGTTATTTAGTACATGTTTGATTTTGATTGTGAGGCGGTAAAAATCTTCTTCCAGATATTTAAGCAGGTCCTGCTGGGTAACCACTCCGACAAACTTTTCCGCATCATCGGTGACAATTACCCGTCTAATCTTATTCTCCAGTGTCAGGTTCAGAGCGTAGCCGACTGTTCTACTCCCCTTTGTGGATACCAGAGTCTTTTTTGCATAATCAATCACCTTATTACTCAGATCAACTTTTCCATACAGAATCTCTACAATATCGCGTTCAGTCAAAATGCCTACGGGGGTTTCCCCCTCAAGGACAACTACAACTCCCTTTCGGTTCATGTTCATCAAATCGATAAGCTCTTTTAACGACGCATCACTCTGCGCTGAAAGATTATCTCTCTGGGCAACATTTTTCAGAAATAGATTAAGCACGGACTTCTCCTTCACAACTACAGCAACTCATTGAATTTAACTATTAAATTACAAATAGCAGTCGCATGTCAACAAAAAAATGTAATTCCTGCAGCGCCAGGGCGTAATTATGATGATGTGCTTTGATGATAAAAAAGAGTTATATAATGATAATTTTTTTATTATTGCCAATACTGCAGCAATTCATTACAATTAATTTACAATTCACTTGTCATGCAAAAGCATGGCTTACAAGCAATTAATCCCTAATCCTTTACGAGAGAAATTTGATTAAATTATTACTCAAAATATTTCCTACAGCTCTATTATGTATCGCCTTTATCAGCGTTAACTTATCTTTTGCCACAGACAAAAAGGGTTGCCTTACGTGCCACAAATATCCCGGTTTCGTAAAATATGAAAAACCTGACTCATTTAAAGTTCTTCACATTGATGAAGAAAAGCAGCTTGCATCAAGCCATAATAAGACTGACTGTAAGGAGTGCCACCCGAAAACAGTGCAGATCCCTCACACAGACGTGACTGAAGTAGAGTGCACCGTTAAATGCCATGCTGAAGACAAAGACAAGATTGATAATATTGAACCATCCTATTTGACGGACTATCACAAGAATGAAAGATTCGCCATCACCCGTCTGGATGATGAAACATCCTGCAGGGTATGCCATCCCCTTTATCCTCACAGCGAACACAATAAAGTACGGGCCCTGCTGAATATGCACACCGGATTCATGCTCTGTGAAGTATGCCATATCAAGAAGGAACATCTTGAAGACTTTGCTTATGACTGGAATGATCCTGAAGAGTTTGAGTATACCGGCGAACCTTACGGAACTCATCAAAAGCAGGAGGTAAAAGACAAGAAAACTTCAAGTTCAGTGATAACAAGAATGTTAAATATATTATCCGATAAAGAAACTCCTGACGAGGATGTAAAAGTCAAACACTTAATATCCAGGATAGCAGTATATAAAGTTAAAGGGAATGAAAAAAGTCTGTTCATAAATACTCAGGACAATGCAAAGGCTGCCGAATACCTGGAGAATGAGAAGAGCATGGGAGGCTCTGCAAAAGAAAAGGAAATGAAGTTTTTCCACAGAGATATCGCAAAAAAAGAAATCAGCGTTGCCTGCAATGACTGCCACTCGCCAAAGGGCATCCTTGACTACCCCAAACTGGGGTTTGATAAAAACAGGATACAGGACCTGCAATATTTAAATATAAAAGGGCTTGTAACGAAATACGAAACGTTTTATATACCAAACCTGTTCGGCCCCAGAGAGTAAAGAAAAGGGTTCAAGGATTCGAGGGTTCAAGGGTTCGAGGGTGTAAAGACAGATGCTCAGGATTGAGCCTATATATAAACGTGAATATTACGTCTATCCTTCTATAGAAGGATTCTTTTTCCCCTTGACCCCTTGACCCCTTGACCCCTTGAACCCTCGAATCCTTGAACCCTTTCTTAGTCTTTACTCACTCCATCAGCGGTTTTTTATTCCCATGCTGATCAATGCTGACAAATGTTACATTTGTAGAAAAGATCATATCCTCTTCTTCGGTGCTGCTGCCCCGGTATACTCTGATATCATATTGAACCGATGTATTTCCGACTCTTGTTTTTTCGGCATAAAACTTTAGTATCGTACCTTCTCTAACACTCTTTTTAAATTCCACCCGGTCAAGCCCGATAGTGACAAACAAACATTCCTGATAATCCATACTTGCAGCTATCCACGCAAATTCATCTACCCACTTGAGAAGGTTACCACCGAATAAATATCCAAAATGGTTCAGATGTTCGGGAAGTACTAATTTATGGTTTTCCACTTTATTAATTCCCCTCTCTTGCTAAAGAATAATATATACCGGCCCCAGCGTACCGCACAATATACCAAGCCCAAAAACTATTTTCTCCCACGCCGGGCTAAATGAATCTCTATTATTTACAAGGTAAAGTGCACTCATCACGAAACTCATCAATACAACCAGTATCTTAAGCCAGGTTTCCATAAGTTCTGAATTGACCACCCAGTATAAAATAACTGCAGGAACAGCACACAGTACAAAAACGACTACCATGATTGTCCCGGCAATACCTATGTACGGATTGATGGGACGGACATATTTAATAAACAGTTTTGGCAGACCGGCACTATTTAAATTAAAGTCATGAATAGAAATCGTCTTGCGATAAACATCATTTATTTCAAGGAATCGATCATACTTGATCACCATCCAGAACAATACAAAACAGAAAACTGTCATGCCGGCAAGTATAATGACTGATTCAGGCATGTATTGATATAACCATTTAATACTGGAATATTGGATCAACAGAATAACGGCTGACATGATAAAGCCTGTCATGAAAGTCCGGATATAACATTTTTTGTTACAGTCGCAGTGTTTTCCCATCACCCTTAATTACTGCTCATTAACTTTATACGACTCAATAAGTACAACATAAGTTACAAGAGAATTATAAACGTCCGGGAACTAAAATAAAAGCAGGGGTATAAACCGCATAGGAGGTTTATGAATTAAAGGTCAATTTTAGTGGCGGATATTTTGTGGTTCTCGACCTTGTATACTGCATTGCGCCTGTTGCGCTTTGCTTCATACAGAGCTGCATCAGCCTTCGCTATAAAGTCTTCTGCCCTTTTCAGTGATTCGTCAAACTGGCAAATCCCGAGGCTTATAGAAAAGCCGGCTGTCTGCTCTTCATTGATAGGGATCTTCTCCTGCTCAATCCTGACACGAAGACGCTCAGCAACCTGCAC
>PIVU01000413.1 GCA_003354025.1 Nitrospirota bacterium | reverse complement strand
TTTCACATCTCATTCCTGCCCTCAAGGGACTTCGAAAGCGTCACTTCGTCGGCGAATTCAATATCGCCTCCAATAGGCAGTCCGTAGGCAATCCTTGAAACTTTAACTCCGAGAGGCTTAATGACCTGTGAAATATACTGGGCAGTAGTCTCACCTTTTGTATTGGGATTGGTGGCGATGATAACTTCTGACACACCGCCCTTCTTCACCCTTTCAATAAGCTCATTTACTTTAATCCGGTCCGGTGTTATGCCGTCAATTGGTGAAAGTGCACCGAGCAAAACATGATACAGTCCTTTATAAACTTGTGTCTTTTCAATGACAATGAGATTACTCGGCTCTTCAACCACACAGATTTTTTCACTATGTCTGCGGGGGTCAATGCATATTGAACAGAGTTCTTCTTCTGTAATATTAAAACACTGTTTGCAGAAACGTGCCTTTTCCTTCAGCCTGATAATGGCATTCGCCATTGAGACCGCTTCTGCATCGGGCATTCCCATGATGAAAAATGCAAGGCGCTGGGCCGACTTCCTTCCAATGCCCGGCAGCCGGGTCAGCTCTTCTATAAGATGTTCAACAACATTGTCACTCATTAGCCGAACATATTTCCCATGCCCGGGATGTTCATTCCGCCCGTAACCTTGCTCATGTCATCACTTACCATCTGCTGTGCCTGGCGCAGCGCTTCATTAATTGCTGCTAATACAAGATCCTGAAGCATTTCAATGTCTTCAGGATTCACAACGTCCTTTTCAATTTTTATGGACACAACCTCCAGTGCACCGTTTGCAGTGGCAACGACCATACCGCCGCCGGCGGATGCCTCAACGGTTTTCTTCTTGGACTCTTCCTGGATCTTACCCATTTCCTGCTGCATCACCTGGGCCTGCTTCATCAGATCACCAATCATTTTCTTTGACATAATAAACCTCCGTATGTTTGTATCAGGGCAGGCACGGGGGCCTGCCCCTACAGTTATTTAATATTTATGTAGAAACCTACATTTCGCATAAATTAATCATTCCCATACTACTCAGTATTACCATCATCTTCAAGCTGTTTCACTTTCAGTACCGAGCCGTTAAATACTTTCATGGCATCCTGCACAATCGGCTCTGTATAAACTTCTTCCCTTATCTCTTTAATGCCCTTCCTTTTCTTATCATCGGGCAATTCAACTATTTTCAGCCTTAGATTATGGCCGCTCACTTTGTGCAGCAAGGGTTTTATAACGGACATTTTACTGTTTATGGAGTCAGCAAGAATCGACATACCTCCGTTAAAACCTATTGAAAGCTCCGTTGTTGTCAGATGGACCGGTCTCGCTTCTGCAAGTTTGCAGGAAAGCAGGTGGTCTGCTGCATCCACGTTCTTCAATAGATTCTTCCATACTTCTTCTTTGGAGGGCAGCGTTGTCGGAACAGATGAGGTCTCGGGGTTTCCCAAGGGTGGTTCTTTAGTAACAGACGGAGTCTCCGGTTTTGCCGGGGATGGTGCTGCCGGAACAGTTGGTGCCGCCGGTTTTACCGCCGGTTCACTTTTTTTTTCCGTAGCCACAGGTGCTGCCTGTTCTACTGGAGGCATATCCGGCTGAGATGGTGCATCTCCCAGTTTCTTCAGTACGCTCTCAATGGATGTCATGCCTTTCACAAAAGACATTCTTAATAAACCCAGTTCAAGAGTATATCTGGGGTTTATCGCATTTCTTACTTCACCTTCAAGACGGAGCAGTTCCGATAATATTAGCGTAAGAGGTTCAATGTCTAT
>PIVU01000168.1 GCA_003354025.1 Nitrospirota bacterium | reverse complement strand
ATGCAAGGACCGAAACACGGTAGTATTGCCAGTCTGGAATAATCATCTTGGACTTGAAAGGAGATTTAATAGATACATCTACAGGAGAGTCTTGACATTCAATCGTCTAAAGGTACTGCTTGGTTATGTCCCCGTTCGTTCATCGTTCATTCGTTCATACCAATTAATATCTTAATAACTGTGAGATAGATCTATTTACCTTACTCAGACTAATATCTATTTCACCTTCTTTGTTATTTTTCCATCTTGCTGGATCAGACCAATAGTCCGCTTTATTAAAACAGATTCTATGCAATTCTTTTGCTTCGTCTGTTTTTATTTTATTTAGTCGTATTCCTACAGCATTCCAAGCTTTTGATAGTTCCTGCTCTTTCTTTCTATCTCTCTCCGTAATTCCATCGCGTCTATCAGCAATATATGCGCGAGTTACAACAACTGCATCCCTAAATGCTTCTAAAGCAGAATCCTTCAGCTTTTTTTCTTTCTCGTTTTCATTTTTTCTTCCTTTAAAAAAATCCCATATGTATTCAACAGCCTTTAGTAATAGAGTTTCTGCTGCCATCTCTAACCTCCTTTATAGACATAACAGTATATTAGACAGAATCTGCCTAATTACTTATTTCCACATTCCTTAATTAAGTAGATAGGCAGATTCTGTCTATCTCAATATTATCTACATCTGTATAGCACCGAACCATATTTGTGTACTTTGGTAACAGAACATCACTTGTATTCATCTTATTATTTGCCCCCGCCAGAAATGATTTGTTCACAACTTGTTTATTAATATATGAAAAAACTCTGAATAATACAAGAAAATAATGAGTATATGCAGGAGTTGAAGGCTAATTGTAATTCTATTATTATTCAATCACTTCCATTTGCCACTCTCAAGTTCCCCCCTGATTATTACGAATAGAAGATATGACGATCTCGTTACGTACTATTATTTACAACCCTGATTTCTCTTTTAATTCAAAAGGATAAGAATCACATGCATCAGAATCTAAAAAAGTCAGTTGATATTCGCAATAATCAATGTACCAATACAGGCTCTACTGTTTTATATGATCAAAACCCTGACTACTCCAGACCTCCCTTGATAATATCCACTGCAGATTATGAGGGAATGAGGGGCAGGCTGACAAAGCTGTACGGTAATGAAAAAGCCCGGTTATGCATGAATGAGCTTGAACGCATTTTACAAGTCCACTATGCTCACAAGCCGGTAAATATCGCTGAGCAGGAGCATCAGGACAGCAATGAATTACAGTTTTCGGAAAAGGATATCATACTGATCACTTACGGAGATCTTATACAGGGCGAAGAATCGTCGCCTCTTGCTACGCTTTCCAATTTCTGCAAAACTTATCTTGAAGGAACTATTAATACACTTCATATACTTCCCTTTTTCCCTTACTCTTCAGACAGGGGATTCGCTGTCATTGATTTCAGGGCGGTTGATCCAAACCTCGGTTCCTGGCAGGACATTGAGGAGCTGAGCAGGTCATACAAGTTAATGTTCGACGGTGTATTCAATCATGTTTCATCGCAAAACAGATGGTTCCAGGAATTCCTTAACAACAATCCGCTATATAAAGATTTCTTTATTGAATATAATTCACCTGATGACCTGACGCCGGAGCAGCGTAAAGTAATAGTACGACCCCGTACATCAGATATACTGAGCGAATTCAAAAAAATCGACAAGACCGCCTATATATGGACAACCTTCTCAAAAGACCAGATAGACCTGAATTATAAGAACCCGAAAGTACTGACCCGTGTCATTGATATGATGCTCTACTATATACGCCAGGGAGCAAGTATTATCCGGCTCGATGCAGTGACCTATCTTTGGAGGGAACTGGGCACACGATGCGCAAGTCTCCAGGAAACACACGAAGTTATTAAACTGTTCCGTAATGCTCTCGAAGTCGCTGCACCTGAAGCATCATTAATAACCGAAACCAATGTACCCCATGAAGAAAACATCTCTTACTTCGGAAACGGAGGTGACGAGGCGCATATGGTTTATAATTTCGCTCTGCCACCTCTGGTTCTATATACCTTTTATTCAGAAAATGCAGCCGCCCTGTCTAAATGGGCAGGAGACCTTAAATATGTACCAAATACAACATACTTTAATTTTCTGGATTCACATGACGGTATAGGATTGATGGGTGTAAACGGCATTCTGGATGATGATGCAATAAACCTTATTATTGAAAAAGCCGGGAAACATGGAGGATACCTTTCATATAAGACAGGTCAGGACGGCCGTGAAATACCCTATGAGATCAACATTACATGGTTCAGCGCACTTAATCATGATCACAATGAAGATCTCGCCTTTCAAGTTAAGCGGTTTGTAGCGTCAAGAATTATTTCTTTAATGCTCAAGGGAGTACCAGGGATTTATCTGCATTCCTTAATCGGGACACGCAATGATATTGAGTCCGTACTGGCCACTAATTCAAAACGTGATATTAACAGGGCTGTAATCGACGGTAAAGCCATCACTAAAGCCCTTATGGACCCCTTCTCAAAAATCTCGAGAATCAATAGGGAACTGGGGAGACTTCTTACGATACGGACCCAGAAAAAAGCATTTCACCCATATGGCGGACAGACAGTGCTTGACCTGGCCCCGGAAATCTTTGCACTTATAAGGACCTCTCCTGACGGGCAAGAAATAATCCTGGCACTGACAAATGTGAGTTCAAAGGTCTGCCGCCTTGAGATATCGCTGGAACAAATTGGTATAAATGAAGTTTGCTGGTATGACATCGTAAGCGGTGTTGAATGGATGAGCAATGAGGGGAAGCTTAACATCAATATGAATCCCTATGACATTATATGGCTTGAGCCGGTAAAAAAAGACTGACCATTTACTGTCAGTTCACTGCGCTGTAAAAGGCACGAATTCCATCTTTAGCGTCTTTCAGAAAAAACCTTATTTCATCAATATCCTTTTCATCAGCACCCAGAGCAGTCAGGTCGGCGTTGCTGATTTCAGAGGGCGTTATAGTCTCACTGACTCCCATGCCCTCTTCCTTGCTTAAATTATCAGCTATATGAAGCATGGCAACATCTGCGGGGTTTACTCCATCAGGAACATCAGTTTTATGGTCCATTGTAATTAGAGACCACATAGACTCAGGGAAATTCCAGCGCTGCAGGAGAATACTACCCACCTCACCGTGGTCCATACCGAAGTAGTCCTCTTCAGCCTTGCACACACATGAGCTCTCTATACACCCTGTCTCTTCAAGAGCCTGCTTATATTCCTCTGCAAAAAACTGGTCAAGAACTACCTTTCCGATATCATGGAGCAGACCAATAACAAAAAGAGAGTCACTATCTTCTTTGCGTCCAAATCGGACTCCCATCTCTTTCATGATAGTGCCGACAGCCAGGCTGTGTATCCATAATCGCTCCCTTGAATACTGTCCTGCTTTTTTGCCTGATGATAATGTTTTAATAATGCCTACCGACATAGCCAGAGTACTTACCATGTTAAAGCCAAGCACCATAACAGCCCGCTCCAGTGTGTCTACGGATTTTGAAAAACCATAATAGGCTGAATTTGATACCTTGAGGATCTTCGTGGTCAGTGAAGGGTCTTTTGATATAAGATCAGTTACATCCTGTGCATCGGAACTACTGCTCTGTATAAGACTTACCACTTTCTGAAGCATGGGCGACAGTGTAGGAATCTCTTCGATTTTTGAATATATTCTCCGTACTATTTCATCTTTTTCCACTTATTCGCGTTCCCTCTTGAACTGAACATGAATTATTCTTTACCTTTTCTTACTTGCCTTTTTCTTGGCCCTTGTAATAAGAGGTCCCACACCTTTTTTGCCCTTTTTGAAGAGCGACAGCAGCATTTCCGCCTCATTAAATGGAAGTGTCACGAATGAAAAACTATCCATAATTTCAAGGTCCCTGATTTTCCCGGCAGAGATATTGCATTTACTAACAATAAATTCCTCCAGCTTCTTCCTGGTGAGATTGTCCTTTTTACCCTTGGCAACAAAGAGACGGGTTTTGCCCTTGCTGTCTACAACCCTCTCCTCTATTTCTGTGTAGCTCGTCTCATTCAGTTCGTCCTGGAATGAATACTGAAGCAGAGCTGCAAGAATTTCCTCAGGATTATTGCTCTCAAGGAGTTCTTCGGACATTATAAAGTATTCACTCCTTGGAGTGGATGCCACAATATCCTGAAGGACCGTCTTGATCCTGCGTTTCTTTGTTTTAATTACATCTTTCACATTCGGCAGTTTTGCCTTGCGAATATCGGTTTTGGTCTTTTTCTGAATAAGCTGGAGGCCCCTGTACTCCTTTGATGATATAAATGTTATTGCAATGCCTTCCTTGCCCGCACGTCCAGTACGTCCGATTCTATGGACATAGGATTCAGGGTCCTGCGGAAGAGCATAATTAATAACATGGGTGAGGTCCTGAACATCTATTCCCCTGGCAGCTACGTCAGTTGCTACAAGGATATTGAGAAGCCGCTTTTTAAACTTACCCAGAATTTTTTCTCTCTGGCTCTGAGACATATCTCCGTGTAATCCATCAGCGTCATATCCCCTCTCCATCAGGTGGTTAGAAACCTTATCAACATCGAGCTTGGTCCTGCAAAAAACCAGTCCGTAAAACGACTCTTCAATATCTATAATCCTGCACAATGCTTCAAACCTGTCCGCTGCGGATACTTCAAAATATATCTGGTCCGTCTGACTTACCGTAAGCTGGTCTTTTGTTATCTTAATAACATCATATTCACGCATATACTTCTTTGCGAGCTGGATAATTGCCGCAGGCATTGTAGCTGAAAACAGCATTGTCCTTTTTTCTTCAGGGGTATATTCCATAATTTCACGGACATCATCGAGGAATCCCATGTTCAACATTTCATCAGCTTCATCCAGGACAAGATAAGAAAGATTATCAATCTTGAGTGTTTTTCGTTTCAGGTGGTCAATTACTCTCCCCGGGGTTCCGACTACAATGTCTATCCCTTTACGGAGACTGCGCAGCTGAATTTCTATTGACTGCCCGCCATAAATCGGCACAATACTCAGTTTTCGCTTGCCCTTAAGTGAATGAATCTCTTCGGCTACCTGTATAGCCAGCTCTCTGGTTGGTGCGAGGATAAGAGCCTGAACATTTTTTGACTTTTCCGGCATTAGCTCAAGCATCGGCAAGCCAAAAGCTGCTGTTTTACCTGTACCGGTCTGCGCCTGTGCTACAATGTCCTTTTCACCATCAAGTATTGCAGGGATAGTTTTCCTCTGAATTGGTGAAGGTTCTTCAAACCCCTTTTTCTTGAGAACACTCAGTGTCCCCTCAGAAAGTCCTAATTCTTCAAATGATTTCATGATGTGATGTTCCTTTCTAAACTTGAGCGCCTGGCATCCACCTCAGCGCAAATTATATGTATCGGTATATTATAGCAGTAAGTGAGGAGTGAAGATAGAATATAGAACTAATCAAAAAAGTGCAATGGAGCAAGTCACATCAAGGCGAGATACCTGACAAAGCTGTACAGCAGTTTGTTACAGGCTATTTAAAATGCCCCATCTGTTTAAACTTACGCGACCATTCCTGTGCACGGGGAATAAATGACAGTCCTGCAGTCAAGAATGGAGAAAAGGGTTTAGTTTGCTTTCTTAAACTTCTGGCAAAGAATTGAAAATTACTTTTCCCTTTCTTTTTGGCATGGTACATTGCCACATCGGCATTCTTGACCAGCTGATCCAAGACATCTGTATCATCAGGGAAAAGACTCGAGCCAACACTCCCTGAAATCTGGACCTTATGCCCCTTTAATTCAAAGGGAGTTGTTAAGGCCCTGAGTATCTTGTTTGCCACTATAGTAATATCTTTCTTATGCTCAATATTCGGAAGAATGCAGGTAAATTCATCTCCGCCAATACGAGCAACCGTATCAGACTTACGCAGACATCCCTCAAGACGCCGTGCAACTGACTGAAGTAGAAGATCTCCAATGTCATGTCCCAGGGTATCATTTACAATTTTGAAATCATCCAGGTCGATAAACATCAGGGCTACTTTCTGCTCATAGCGGTGGGCCTGGGTAATAGCCTGATTAAGCCTGTCCTGGAAAAGCTGTCTGTTAGGCAGGTCCGTGAGTGCGTCAAAATAAGCGAGGCGGTGCTGCTTCTGCGTCGCATTATTCCTCTCAATAGCATAACGAATAGATCTGCTCAACAAGCTGCCGTTAACTTGTCCCTTCATAAGGTAGTCCTGAGCACCATTTTGCAAAGCTTTCACGGCAAGGTCTTCATCGTGGATGTCCGTTAATAGAATGATAGGAACATTGGGAGCATGCATACGTACACTGATGAAAGTGTTAAATCCGTGACTGTCCGGCAAAGAGAGGTCCATTATTATAATGTCATATACGCCGTTGTCCAGATGCTTGATTGTATCCGATAACCGTCCAACACATGTCAGCCCAAAATGGTCCTCTCCTGTTTCGGCAAGACAGTTATTGAAAAGCTTAACATCTTTCTCGTTATTTTCTACAAACAGAATCTCAACTGGCTTCGTTAATATAGCTGTAGTCATTTTATCCAGCTCCTTATTTTACGTTCATTATCAATTCGAACATATGACAATTTATTGACATTAATTAGGTCGTATGCTGTTTCCAAAGGCGTACAAGTCAACCCTTTAATAAGTTTATCAATTATGTCCCCGAGCCATGAGCTTATTGTTTTTATTCTATTACCAGCCACTTACACTCCTCATACTTTTTAAATGAACTGCTTTTCGCTTCTACTGTTGTAAGGGATAACCCCTTTTCTCTTTTTTAAAACTAATTTCTTTTATTGCAAATTAAATGCCAACTTGCAACTCATTGATTTTTATACAATTGTAAAATAACTTCATACTAAACCTGTCAACAATGTGACGTTTCTGCCTAATTCACTAGGAAATAATTTCCTGGAAGCGGAAATATATTATGCCCAATGAAAGCTTCAGTCGTTATTGATCAGAAAAATGAAAAATACTAGTCTTTGATTTTTTTAAAACCGGGGAACCTGCTGCCTGCATACTTCGAATGACATTTAACACAGCTTTCATTAAGCTTATAAAAAAGCTGTGTGACCTGTTCAAGGTCATGATCCATAGCTGCCCTTGAAAGCGTGAGTGCGTACTCATAAAAATC